>NZ_CAMFHL010000001.1 GCF_945952095.1 uncultured Arsenicibacter sp.
ACGAAAACAATAAACCCTCCAATTCAAACGGAGCCATCTATGCCGAACTCGACAAACACGGCGACCTTGATGTGGTGACCAATAACATCAACGACAAAGCGTTCGTTTACGAGAATCTGGCAAATGCCTACGCGCCTCAACAGGCATCGCTTACCATTCAGCTGAAAGGCCCCGCAAAGAACCTGAATGCTATTGGCGCGAAATGTCTGGTCTATAAAAAGAATGAACAACTGGTCTATGAGAAGTTTCCGGTCCGGGGATTTCAGTCAAGCATGGAAGTGCCCCTGAGCGTTGGTCTGGGCAACAAGGCTGATATTGATTCGGTACTGCTGATCTGGCCCGACCGTCGCTATCAGAAAATTGCGTTCGACAAACCGGTCATAACGGTTTCATACCAAGCCGCACTACCGCTATTCGACTATGCCGCGCACCGGCCAACGACAAACAGCCCGCTGACGTTCACCGACATAACGAAGAAAAGCGGTCTCAGCTACCGGCATATTGAGAACAACTATACGGAGTTCGACCGCGAAGCGCTGATTCCGAACATGGTCTCGATGGAAGGCCCTGCCCTGGCCGTCGGCGATGTCAACCACGATGGCCGTCAGGATGTGTTTGTGGGAGCCGCCCGCGATCAGGCCAACGCCCTGTTTCTGCAAAATGCCAACGGCACCTTCAGCCGGAGCCGCCAGCCGGCGCTGGTGGCCGATAGTGTATATGAAGACGTGGATGCGGTTTTTGTCGATGTGAATCAGGACACACACCCTGATCTGGTCATTGCCAGCGGTGGAAACGAATACACCGGCACGTCGGAATACCGGCAACCGCGCCTGTACCTGAACGACGGCAAGGGTAATTTCAGCCGTAAAGCCGATGCATTCCCGAACGTTTACCTGACCGCCTCATCAGTACGGGCCGTTGATCTTAACCAGGACGGCAAGCAGGATCTCTTTATCGGTGGCCGCACCATTCCGTTTGAATATGGCAAATCGCCGGAATCGTATCTGCTCCGGAACGACGGCACCGGCCGCTTTACCGACGTAACCACACAGCTTGCCCCTGAACTGAAAACGGTGGGGCTGGTGAAAAACGCTGAATGGGTAGACCTTGATAAGGATAACGATCAGGATTTGTTGCTCACGCTCGAGTGGGACGGGATCTGCGTATTCGACAACAACGGCGGCCAGTTCAAAAAACGCATGCTGATTCCGAACAAGGGCTGGTGGAACTTTACCTTGCCGGCCGACTTCGACAACGACGGCGATATCGACATACTGGCCGGTAATATTGGCCTGAACAGCCGTCTGAAAGCCTCACCCGAACAGCCGGTCCGGCTTTATGTCGGTGATTTCGATAATAATCAGAAAATGGATCAGCTGCTCAGTTATTACCTCAATAACGAGGAGGTAGTTTTTGCCAACAAGGCCGAAACCGAAAAGCAGTTCCCGTTTATCAAGAAGAAATTTATTTACGCCAAAGACTTTGCCAAAGCAAGTATGAGCGACCTGATCGGCGAAGATGTGCTGGCAAAAGCTACCGTTCTGGAAGCCAATTACTTCGAAAACGCAGTTCTGCTCAACGACGGCAAGGGTAATTTTACGGTAAAAGCACTGCCGTATAGCGCACAGCTTGCTCCGTATTATACAGCACAACTGATTGATGCAAACGGCGATAAGCTGCCGGATGTAGTTATGGGTGGTAATTTCTATGGCTGTAATATCCAGATGGGCCGCTACGATGCCGATTACGGTAAACTCCTGATCAACAAAGGGAAAGGTGAATTCGCGGTAACGTCTCTCGGCAAACTTCCGGTGACGGGGCAGATCAAGCGGATGGCTACCCTACAGCTGAACGGCAAACAGGTACTGGTAATTGCCCGCAACGACGATACCGTGCTGGTGGTTGATCCGGAAAAAACAAACCGTGCCACCGGCGCCTCAGGGCTTCAGTGACACGGTATTCATTTTGCGTTAACTTACTTTTTAAAATAGCCGATAAATGCTTTCCGGATGTCGCTGCGCAGGTCGTTCGGATTCGCTTTGTCGGCTTTTTCTATGCCTTTCACGCCCGGATTTTCCGGCGTCAGGAAGCTCATACCGAACTCTTTACCGGTCATCAGGAAATCGCTGATGTCTACTTTGTAAATCTTAGCGGGCTCAATCGGCTGCCCTTTTACCATCCATGTCTGGCTGTTTTCGTTGTATTGTGCGCCGTCGTAATGCAGGAAACCGCCACGGCCTTTGTTCTGCCGGCCCGTTGTCAGGACCTGTTTCAACAGATCACCGGTCATTGAAACAGTCTGAATTTCACCGCCAAACGGTAAAATCCGGACAATGTCATACTGGGTAACATTGCCTTTCAGGACATCGTCTACCCGGATCGACCCGCCGTTGTAGAGCGCCACATCGGCGTCGGGGCCTGCCGCATGTATGGCTTTGGCAATCAGATCGGTTAAGACCGTTGTCTGATTACGCACCGACGCCTCCCGGCCATCCCACGGTTCTGTGGCCACCGTGACAACTTCGGTCTGGTTGAAGCCCATATCGCGGAAGCTCTTATCGGCAATCTGCTGCCATTTCTGCACCACCTGCGCCGTTGCCGGTTCGTCGGGAATGCTGCGGTCAATGGTTTTCAGCTCTGAAACGACCTTTACCTTTTTCGTCCGCTTATTGATCATAAGCCGGTGGATATACGCCGTTTTGGCATTGGCATCTGCTTTGCAGACCGTCAGACTGCCTACCGGAATCCGCATGTTGTCGTGATCGTGCCCGCCCATGATCAGTTTCAGCTCCGGCAGCGCTTCGGCCAGCCGCTTATCGTCTACCGCGTTGATGTGCGTCAGCGCTACCACAAAATCGCAGTTCGGTTTCAGACGCGCGTATTCCTGTTTTGCAGCCTCAATGGGGTCCGTAATCTGCACATACGGCTTGTTTACCGGAATCGTTACGGCCAGTACACCGATTCTTGCCGCCGGTGTATTCAGGATAATCGAGGTTGGGAATAACTCCTGCTTACCGTTATGGTCTTTATGAAACGGCACATAGTCAGCGCCCTGTTTTTGTTTGGCATTCGACACCAGCCACTGAAACGCTGACTCATTGATCCGCTCCTGAAGGTTGGCCGGCTGGTTATCGTCAAGGTCAAACTCGTGGTTGCCGAAGGTAGCGTATTGTACACCCGATACATTCATAACCTCCACCATCTGCTTGCCCCGAATGGTTTTGCCGTTGTCTTTAAGTGTACCGATTACCGAAGGACTCAGGAAATCGCCTGCATGGAAAAAGTACGTCTGCGGATTCTGCTTCTTCAGCTGCTGATTGACCGTTGCCACCCGCGCCATACCCCCAATGGCACCGTTATCGAGCGGGGTAATTTCGTAAACGTCATTGATATGCAGGAAGGTAACCGGCTGGCTGGTCCGGCACCCTGTCAGCCATAACGTAACAACCAGGAAAATAAGACTGTATTTATGCTTCATAAACAAAAGGTTTCGTACGATGATGATACTATCCGCAAATTAGATTTATCTATGCATTAAGTTATTGTTTACTGATTAATATCACCCATTTAATCCTGAATTTTCTACGAAAAATGCGATAGAAAGCCTTATTTTTGTTACCGCATTAGTCCACTAGACATACGGTCAAATACTGCTGTAACTTTCTTTTCTTATTATGAAAAAACAATTCATTTGTGGCTGGCTTGTGATCATTTTGTCAGGCCTGGCCGGTTGCCAGCAAAAAACAGCTCCCGAAGAATATAATGCGAAAGCTGCCAACCCGGCACGCTATGCGCAGGCACTGGATAAACTGACGCAGGTTGTTGTGCATGATATTTTCTCGCCGCCGGTCGCCAGCCGGATTTATGGTTATGCTAACATGGCGGGTTATGAAGCCCTGGTACCGTTTGATGCCAACTACGAATCACTGGCCGGAAAGATTAAAACCTTAGGCCCCGCCCCGAAACCCGATGCCGGTCAGGAATACTGCTTTCCGCTGGCCAGTGCCAAAGCCTTTCTGACGGTTGCCCGTGCGCTCACGTTCTCGGCAAACTTCTACGATGAATTCGAGCCGGCGTTTTTCGGGCAATACAAAAAAGACGGCGTACCGGAAGAGGTGTATGAGCGGTCTGTCGCTTACGGTGAAACAGTGGCCAAGCATATTCTGGATTTTGCCTCGAAAGACCATTATAAGCAGACACGGGGTTTTAAACATACCGTTACCAACGAAGAGGGCACCTGGGTTCCTACGCCTCCTGCATATATGGATGCTGCTGAGCCACAATGGAATAAAATCCGGTGCTGGGTAATGGATACCTGTAATCAGTTTATGCCGGAGCGCCCGGTTGCCTATAATGTGTCCAAAACAAGCCCTTACTTTAAAGAGGTGATGGAGGTGTATGAAACAGGAAAAAATCTGACCAAAGAGCAACACGACATCGCTTATTTCTGGGACGACAATGCCTTTGTGATCAACGTGGCAGGCCACGTAATGTATGCATCTAAGAAAATGACACCGGGCGGCCACTGGCTGCACATCGCAGCGACGGCAGCGGCTAAGAAAAAACTGAATCTGATGCAGTCGGTCGAGCTCTACACGCTGACATCATTTGCCCTGGCCGATGGGTTTATCTCATGCTGGGACGAAAAATACCGCAGTAAAATGGTACGGCCCGAAACGGTTATCAACAAATACGTTGATCCGAAATGGGCACCGTTCCTGCAAACGCCGCCATTCCCTGAATATACCAGCGGCCATAGCGTGATCTCATCGGCCGCAGCAACAGTAATGACCGGCCTTGTGGGCGATAACATTGCCTTTGTCGATTCAACCGAATTCAAGTACGGCCATGGCGTACGGGCGTTTAAGTCGTTCAAAGATGCAGCCCGTGAAGCATCGGTAAGCCGCTTTTATGGCGGTATTCACTACATGTCATCGCTGAACCGCGGCCTTGCGCAGGGCGAAAAAATCGGCAACTGGATTCTCCAGCGGGTGAAAAGTTCGAAACCGGCCGTGGCAAAACGCTAAGCATTCAGGATTCAGGATTCCTGAAAAATCCCGCAATCCTGTCAAAAAAAGATTACCACTCATTGACCCAAAGCTCCGGTTGTCCTGAACACCGGAGCTTTTTTCATGGCTTTGGCTAGATTCGCAGCACATTCTGCTGTTACCATGCTCTCACTCACCAACTTTGCGAAGTCATACCATAACCGGCTGATTATTCAGGTACCCGACTGGCAGCTGCCGACCGGCATTCACTGGATTAAAGGCATTAACGGATCGGGAAAAACTACCTTGTTCAGGTCCATCGCCGGTATGCTGCCGTTCGACGGGCAGATTGTCCTCAACGGGCAATGGGATTGTGAAAAGCAGGCGGTTCCGTACCGCCTCCGGGTCAATTACAGCGAAGCCGAACCCACCTTTCCTGATTTTCTGACGGCATGGGAGCTTATCCAGTGGGTAGGTGCCGCCAAACAGGCATCTGCCAGTCAACGCGGCGAGCTGATCGACGCCTTTGGTATCCGTGAGTTCATGAAAACGCCCGTCGGTACCTATTCGAGCGGCATGCTCAAAAAAACGTCGCTGGTGCTTGGGTTTCTGGGTAATCCGGTGTTGATTTTGCTGGATGAACCCCTCGTTACGCTCGATCAGCAGGCGACGGAAACGGTCAGCCGGCTGATCCGCCGCTATCACGAACAGGGTGTCAGTTTTCTGCTCTCGTCGCATCAGGATTTTAACCTGAGCAGCCTCCCGGTTCAGTCTGTCTGGCGGGTACAGGACCAAACGCTGATGCAGGAACCCTTAACCGGCCTGCCGCGATGATGGCGATTCTCACCAACGTGCTGACCAAAACCATTGTTAAGCCTTTTTACCGGCAGAATGCCGGTTTACTGGCCATGGTCTTTCTGATTGCGGGTAGTTTTTTACGGGCCGTTGAGCACATTACGCTGGCGGAGGTGGCCATACGGACGCATTTTGTTCTGGCCATTTATGCCGGTATCTGGATGCTGTACGGGTTTCATACCACCCGCTTTGCTGCCCGCGTTCTGAATGACGAGACCATCCTGCACCACCTGCGGCTGATTCCGCGCCCTATGCAATGGGTAGTCCTGGTGTTCACTCAGCTTCAGTTACTGCTTCCGGTGCTGATCTATGCCGGTTTTGTTGCGACACTGGCGATCAAAGCCGGCCTCTGGCTGTCCCTGACGGCTATTCTACTGACAATGATGCTATTGGCAACATGGCCGCTACTCTGGTACACCTATATTCTCCGCCATCCGGCCACCGAACGCCTGTCGGGCAACATCGGCAGCTGGTTCAGCCAGCGGTTTACGACGCCTTACCTCTTCTTTTTCCTGCGGTATTTACTGAGCCGGCAGCCTGTCCTGCTCTTTCTGACAAAAACCGGTACGCTGCTTGTCCTGCTCGGCCTTACGGCCCTCTACCCTACCGACGACTATGATCTGCGTCTGTTCGGCCTGGGCGGGCTGTTGGTTGCGCTGGCACACATAACCATCATCTACCGCCTGTATCAGTTTGAACACGAATCGCTCGTACTGTACCGGAATCTGCCGGTATCTCTCGCGCAGCGGCTGTTCCGGTACATGATCCAGACCGCAGTTTTACTGCTTCCCGAAGCAATTTTACTCATCCGCTATCTGCCGCAGGATCAGTCTTTATGGGCTATACTGAGCGTCTGGGCATTTACGCACAGCCTTGTTATGGTGCAGTTCAGCCTGTTGCTCCGGCGCCACCGCCTGCCCGATGAATTATTTCCAACCTTGTTCTGGCTGCTCATCGGCGGTTTCTTCACGATTATGTATCAACTGCCCGTCTGGCTGCTGGCCATGACGGGATGGCTGGCAGCCAGCGGACTGTTTATGCGGTATTACCCGCGTTCGGTCTGGGAGACGCGCTAGGAGTCAAGGTCGCTGATACGGTGTACTTTGTGGCGGTAAAAGAACCGGTAAATAATCGGGAACACGAGCAGTGTCAGGATGGTGGCCGTAATTAACCCGCCAATCACGACAATAGCCAGTGGTTTCTGGGTCTCGGAACCGATACCGGTCGAAACGGCTGCCGGTAACAGCCCGATGGCCGCCATCATGGCCGTCATCACGACCGGCCGTATCCGCGACTGAACGCCCTGCCGGATCGCCTGATCGAGGGGCATACGGGCCGCCAGATTTTTGGTAAAGACGGAAATCAGGATTACCCCGTTCTGCACGCAGATGCCGAACAGGGCGATGAAGCCAACACCGGCCGAAATGCCGAAAATTGTGCCGGTAGCGTGCAGGGCCAAAATGCCACCGATGAGTGCAAAGGGCACATTCAGCAGCACGAGCCCTGCGTCTTTGGCGTTGCCGAAAGTGATAAACAGAATTACAAAAATGGCTACCAGACTAATCGGTACCACCTGTCCGAGGCGTTTCGACGCCCTTACCTGGTTTTCAAACTCACCGGTCCATTCAACATCATAGCCTTTTTCGAGGTGGACCGCCTGCCGCACTTTGGCCTGTGCTTCGGCAATGGTACTGCCCAGATCCCGCTCCCGGACGGAAAACTTCACCCCGATAAACCGTTTGTTTTTATCCCGGTACACAAACGCCGGACCGGTCAGGGTTTTGATTTCGGCAATTTCCTTCAGCGGTATTTTGCTGCCTTTGATGGTTGGTACCATCAGCAATTGAATATCTTCTTCGTTTTTCCGGTATTCCGGCTGATACCGCACCCGAATGTCGAATTTACGTTCGCCCTCGTAGAGCTGCGTGGCGGTTTTACCCCCGATTGCCATTTCGATAACTGCCTCGGCATCCCCTACTTTTACACCATACAGAGCCATTTTCTGCTTGTCAACATAGATGCTCATTTCCGGCTGGCCCACGTTCCGCAGAATACCGACATCCTTCACGCCCGGTACATCGCGAATGGCCGCAATCACCTGATTGGCGTATTTATCCAGCTCTTTCAGGTCATTTCCGAATATTTTAACGGCATTTGAGGCATTCATCCCCGCCACGGCCTCGGCTACGTTATCGATAATCGGCTGTGAATAATTGTAATTAATCCCCTGGAAGTTCTTCAGCCTGCCGTCCATCTCTTCAATCAGACCGTCGGTCGAAATCCTGCGCTCCCATTCGTCTTTAGGTTTCAGGTTTACCTGCATCTGCACGTAATAAAAACCCGACGGATCGGTTCCGTCATTAGACCGGCCGGTCTGCGACAAAACACCGTTTACCTCCGGAAAATCCATGAGTTTGGCGCGCAGTGTCCGTACCAGTTTTACAGTTTCATTCAGCGAACTACTCATCGGCAACTTGGCCTCGACCCACAAAGCGCCCTCATTAAGCTGCGGCAAGAATTCGGTTCCTAACAGCGTTGCCGAACCAAACGTGAGTCCCATAAACACCAGCGACGCCAGAATACTGACACGCTGATGGCTATACGTCCAGTTGAAGGCCGCCGTAATTGTGCGGTCAAAGAAGGTCACGACCGGGTTATTTTTCTCCCGTACATTTTTCTTCAGCAGGATTGAGCACAGCACCGGCACCAGCGTCAGGGTAAAAATCAGTGCTCCGAGCAGGGCAAAACCCAGCGTCCACGCCAGGGGCGAAAACATCTTGCCTTCTACTTTCTGGAAAGAGAAAATCGGGATCAATGCCGTGATAATGATCAGCTTGGAGAAGAAAACCGCCTTCCCCATTTCGGCACCTGTTTTCCGGATCAGTCCCAGTTTCGACAGCTTGTTGAACTTCTCCATCCCCCGTTCATGGGCCAGATGATCAAGCGTCACAAAGATGCCCTCGACCATCACAACCGCCCCGTCGATGATGATACCAAAATCGACCGCACCCATCGATAACAGGTTGGCCGACATGCCTTTTATGCGCATACACAGGAAGGCAAACAACAGGGCCAGCGGGATAATCATCGACACAATGACCGTAGTCCGCCAGTCGGCCATGAACAAAAACACAATGACCGTTACAAACAGAATCCCCTCGGCCAAATTATGCAGCACTGTTTTGGTACAGAACCGCATCAGGTTATCACGGTCGTAAAAGGTCACCATTTTTACATCCGACGGCAGCACTTTTTCGTTGATTTCCGCGATTTTATCCTTTACCCGTGCCAGCACATCGCTCGGGTTTTCGCCTTTGCGCATGACAATAATGCCCTCTACCACATCGTCGTTTTCGTCAAGACCCACCTGCCCGACCCGTGGCATATCCGACTCCAGCACCTGCGCCACATTCTGCACCAGTACCGGTGTGCCGTTAATTTCGTCGATGATGATGTTTTCGATGTCGTCAATATTTGTCAGTAAACCAATACCACGAACCACATATGCCTGCCCGTTTTTCTCGATTACATCCCCCCCGACATTCAGGTTGTTTTCCGTAATTGCGCGGTAGACTTCGAGCGGGGTAATGTTGTATTTATGAAGCTGCAACGGATTGACACTCACCTCATAAATTTTCTCCCGGCCACCGAAAGCGACAATATCCGCCACACCCGGCACCGACCGCAACTGCCGGTCAATCTGCCAGTTCTGGATAGTCAGCAGCTCACGGGTATCGCGGGTCGGCGATTGCAGGGTATAGCGAAAAATCTCCCCGGTCGGCCCGTAGGGAGGCTGAATATCCGGCTCAACGCCATCGGGTAAGGTCAGCGTCCGGAGCTGGTTATTGACCTGCTGACGGGCAAAAAAATCATCGACATCGTCTTCAAAAATGATTTTCATTACCGACAGCCCGAACATCGTAATCGACCGGACGTTGGTTTTCCGCTGTACCGAGTTCATGGCCACCTCAATCGGTACCGTCACAAAACGCTCGACTTCTTCGGCGCTCCGGCCGTTCCATTCCGTTACAACAATGATCTGGGTGTTGGTTACGTCCGGAAATGCCTCAATCGGGGTGTTCAGGTAGCTGAACAAGCCGGCAACCGTAAGGATACCGACGAGAAAAAACGTAAAAAATTTATTCTTTAATGAAAACGTTACAATGGATTTGATAAACTTGTTCATAGCGGGAAGGAATAGCTAAAGGCGGTTGTCAGGACAAAGAGCAGGCACAGTGTTAATCGTTCAGGGCATCGTATACCAGCAGCTGGTATTTACTGATTACCCGTTCACCGGCTTTCAACCCCTTCTGAATGTATGCCAGATCACCCTGCGACCGGTAGACGCTCACTTCCCGTGTATCAATATGCTGCCGGTCCCTGAAAACCATCACAAACGACTTGCTCTTGTCGAAAATCACTGATTTAGCCGGTACGGCCGTCATAGTGCCTCCTTCGGTCATACCGATATATACCGTGGCGTGCATCTCCGGCTTCAGCAGCATCTTGCTGTTATCGAGCCGGATACGGACCTGCATGGTCTTCGTTTCCGGATCCAGCACGTTGTAGATTTTATCAATTGCACCGCGAAATGTCTGATCCGGGTAGCTCAGAGTCTGGATGGTGGCCGGCAATCCCAGTTTCGTCCGGCCGATGTCCGACTCATTGACATTTGCCATAATCCAGACCTGATTCAGCTGCGAAATTACAAACAGCGGTGCGCCGTCGTCCGACCGCAGCTGCATATCGCGGTTAATTTCCTTCTGAATCACATAACCGGAAATCGGCGATTTTACGACGTACTCAGACTTACTGTTGACACTGAAAATCCGGAAAATCTCACTGATCCGGTCCAGTTCGGCCTTAGCCCGCTCAAGTTCCTTCTGCGCCAGAATCACATCCCGCTCGGCGTTCAGCTTGTCTTCTTTCATCTCCTGCGCGATCCGCAGATTCTTCTCTGCCACCCGTACATCCGACTGCGCTTCCAGCAACTCACGGTCATAACTTGCCACCTCGCCGGATTTAATCACGGCCAGCACCTGCCCTTTCTGCACGTAATCGCCCAGTTCCGCCCGTACGTCGCGCACATACCCACCCACCAGCGGAAAAACCTTAATGACCCGGTTTTCGTCAGGGACAACCTTGCCGGTCAGCCGCAACTGGCTGCGGATTGGTTCCAGCTTCACCACATCGGTCTGGATGCGGCTCATCATCGTATCAGTCAGGGCAAATCCTTTGGCCGTAGCCGGTACGCCGGTGTCATCACTGTGCCCGTGCGAACAGGCAGTCCACAAGCCGGACAAAAGCAGTATAGCGGGTAATGAATAGGATTTCATCGGTTCAACAAGATTAAGAAAGGGACGGTTTAGTATTTTACGAGCTCAGTACCAACAACATAGTTCAGCTCTTCGTGTGCGTTGAT
This sequence comes from uncultured Arsenicibacter sp., assembly GCF_945952095.1. Lineage (GTDB taxonomy): Bacteria > Bacteroidota > Bacteroidia > Cytophagales > Spirosomataceae > Arsenicibacter. Next base: position 11,266 of record NZ_CAMFHL010000001.1, read on the forward strand.
CCGGTCGGCCCGCAGACGGTTGAGCTGCCGGATATTGTCGAGATAGCTCTGGAACAGGTCAACAAACTCGACCAGTGACAGATTTTGCTTTTCGAAACTCCGGAACACACCCTGATTCAGCTCTTCGAACTGGCTCAGGTACGTGCGATCGACCTGCTTATAGGCGGTTTCGACCTGCTGAATTTTCTGAAAGGCCGCACGTACTTCGTTTTCAATCTGCAAACGCCGGTTACGCTGCAGCACCATGTTGTAGTCTACCTGTGCCTGAGCCGCCCGGATATTTCCCTGATTTTTATTCAGTAAAGGAAGGTCGAGCGCAACGGTAAAGGCCGTGTAGTTTGCCACATAACTACCATTCTGGTCGTAAGCGGCTCCAAGCCTGAGGTCAGGTACAGCCAGTGATTTCTGCAAGGCCACATTGAGCTGCGCCTGTTTCACCAGCGACTCCGCGCTTTGCAGATCCGGCCGGTGCTGTATGGCGGCGTTGGTCGCTTCATCAAGCGCCGGTAAGGCCGAATTCGGGGCAATCAACAGATTTGCAGCCACAACGGGTTTAATCACGGCATTGCTCTGCAACAGGTTACGCAGGTTCTTCTGTGCTTCGGTCAGCTGCAATTCAAGCTCAAGCCGGTCATTATCCAGCTGAAACCGAAGTGCTTTCAGACGTACCAGTTCGCGCAGGGAGACGTTATTCTTACCATACTGCCGCTCAAAGGCACTGATAATATCCGTCAGCCGGTTTTGCTGCTGATAAAAAATGGCGAGTGTGTTCTGCAGAAAAAAGACAGTGTAAAACTGGGTGCGCAGCTCAAACTTCAGGGTCCGCAGCAACTCGCCGAACTCGCTTTCGGTCATCCGTGCATTTTCCGTTGCCAGCGCCACCCGTTTGCTACGTTTACCAGCCAGCACAACCGTTTGCTGGATGGCAAATGCCTTTTGCCCGCCGGTACCCACATCCAGGGCCCGCCGCCGCGACGGATTGTAGAGGTTCCACTCTGACGTCAGCGACGGGTTATCCCAGAGACGTTCCTGCTGAATAAACGCCTGCGACGCGTCGATCTGATAACGGCCTGCCAACACGAGTAAGCTGCGCTGAATGAACAGGCTGTCTGCCTGTCGGGCAGTAAGAATTAAGGTATCCTGTGCGCATAAGCGCATGACGGATAACAGCAACGTAAGACAGATCAGGTATATTTTATGCATAGTAACAAGGTTGTGGCGGCGGCCGGTCAGACCATAAAGTTTTATTTTTTAACAGAATATTTATACTACAAAACGGGTATAGATTTGCTATCTATCTATAGATGAACCCATTATACCCATTTGACAACAAAGTTACATTACTTCAAAGGGCCTGATAATTAAAGGCTTATTAAAATAGCGGCGGCACTACGTGCATGTATACAGCAGGCAATGCTCTCTAATAATCTGTTTTGCAGCTGCTTAACAGCTATATTATTTTAGCATCTTTTCAGAATCAGTTTAATCATCTGATAATAAGGCGCTTGTCAGGATATTAATAGGGAATTAAATTTTTAATCGTTCATGTCCTTGTATATGTATAATTAAAAAGGGTAATCATTCATTTTTTAAATTATTATGCTTGCATACTATTATTAAACTTTTGTAGTTTTGTACAGACAGCAATATGTACGGACACAAAGGCATGAAGAAGGAGAAAACCGTTGATTTTCACATAAAATGGGGGTGGCATGCCATATCAAGAATGTACAACGCCTATGCCGCGGGGTACGATATGACCATGGCCATCGGCTATGTGCTGCTCAATATTGATCTGGACACCGGTACACCGGCAACCAAGATCGGCCCGATGCTGGGCATGGAACCGCGCAGTCTGGTCCGGATGCTGAAAAGCCTTGAGGAACGGGGCTGGATCCGGCGCGAGGTCGACGAAAACGATAAGCGGTTTGTACGCATCCTGCTCACCGATACCGGTAAGGAAAAGCGGGAAATTGCCCGGCAGGGGGTTATTCAGTTTAATAATATGATCCGCGAGCGTATTCCGCTCGACAAACTCGTCATTTTCTTCGATGTGATTAAAGACATCAACCGCATTGTTGAAGAAGAAAATCAGAAAGTAAAATCCAGCGAAGCCGAAGAGCTACCCCTGGACTAAATACCGATTTCTAATTCCTGACATATGGAGGCAACCCTTTCAAAACCACAGACACAAACTAAAAACCGTACCATCCGGCGCGTAGCCGTTTTGGGTTCCGGTATTATGGGATCGCGGATTGCGGCTCATTTTGCCAACATTGGTGTTGAAGTGCTCCTGCTCGACATCGTACCAGCAGCCCTGAATGCAGCCGAAGAGGCTAAAAAGTTAACGCTTCAGAGTCCGGCGGTCCGTAACCGTATTGTGAATGATGCCTGGCAGGCGATGTTAAAGGCCTCTCCGGCTTCGCTCTACAGCGCTAAATTTGCTGAACGGGTGAAACTGGGCAACTTCGACGATAATTTAAAGGATATAGCCACCTACGACTGGGTAATCGAAGCCGTCGTAGAGCGGCTGGATATTAAGCGGTCGGTCTATGAGCGGGTGGAACAGTTCCGCAAGCCGGGAACCCTGATCACAACGAATACGTCGGGAATTCCGATGCACCTACTGGCAGAAGGGCGCTCGGAGGATTTCCGGAAGCATTTCTGCGGTACCCACTTCTTTAACCCGCCGCGCTACCTGCGCCTGCTGGAAATTATTCCTGGCCCCGACACCGATCAGGCCGTCATTGATTTCCTGATGAAATACGGCGACCTGTATCTGGGTAAAACAACCGTTCTATGCAAGGATACGCCGGGCTTTATTGCCAACCGCCTTGGCATTCAGGCCCTGATCCAGACGATCCGGATTGCCGAAGACATGGGACTGACGGTTGAAGAGGTCGATAAACTGACTGGTCCGGTAGTTGGCCGGCCTAAATCGGGGACCTTCCGGTTATCGGATGTGGTTGGTCTGGACACGACGGTGAACGTAGCCAATAACCTGGTAAAAATGCCGCATGATGAGTCACGCGACAGCTTCCAGCTCCCGGGCTCTGTCCAGAAATTAATGGAAAACAAATGGCTGGGCGACAAAACCGGTCAGGGTTTCTATAAAAAGACAAAAGACGAAGCCGGGAAAACGCTCATTCTGGCGCTTGACCTGAAAACGTTTGACTACCAGCCTTCACAGAAGGTAAAATTTGCAACACTGGAAAGCACAAAGGCTATCGACAGCCTGAAAAAGCGTTTTCCGGTATTGCTGGCCGGTAAAGATAAAGCCGGTGAGTTCTACCGCCGCACTTTTGCCGACGGCTTCCGGTACGCTACCTACCGTATTCCGGAGATTTCGGATGAGTTGTATCGCATCGATGCCGCCATCACAACCGGTTTTGGCTGGCAGATGGGATTGTTTGAAACCTGGGATGCCATCGGCGTCCGCAAAGGTGTTGAACTGATTGAAGCGCAGGGCCAGAAACCCGCGCAGTGGGTATACGACATGCTCGACGCCGGTTTCGACAGCTTTTATAATGTAGAAAACGGCGCCCGTAAATACTACGACATCCCGACGAAGAGCTACAAGACCATTCCGGGCACCGAGTCGTTCATTATTCTGGAGAACCTGAGCAACAACGTAGTCTGGAAAAATGCCGGCTCAACGCTGTATGACCTGGGCGACGGCATTCTGAACCTGGAATTCCATACGAAGATGAATACCTTCGGTGCGGAAGTGATCGAAGGCATTAATAAGTCGATTGCGATTGCCGAAAAAGACTTCCGTGGTCTGGTTATCGGCAATGAATCGACGGAGGCATTCTCGGCCGGTGCCAACCTGGCGATGCTGTTCATGTTTGCCATTGAGCAGGAATTTGACGAGATCAACCTCATGATTTCGCAGTTCCAGCAGACGATGATGCGTGCCCGCTATTCGTCGATTCCGGTGGTCGGTGCGCCGCACTCCCTGGCACTCGGCGGTGGCTGCGAACTGAACCTGCACGTAGACCGTGTGGTGGCTCATTCCGAAACCTACATGGGACTGGTTGAGGTCGGCGTTGGCCTGATTCCGGCTGGTGGTGGTACGAAGGAGATGGCCGCCCGCGCCAGCGATCTGTACCAAACCGGCGACCCCGAGCTGAACATTCTGCAAAACGCGTTCATGAATATCGCCACGGCGAAGGTATCGACCTCGGCGCAGGAAGCCCGCGAGATGAACTACCTGCTACCGTCGGCGCAGATTGTACTGAACCGCAGCCGCCTCATTGCCGAAGCAAAACAAGCCGCCCTTGAACTGGCCGAAAACGGTTATGTACAGCCAAAGCAGCGGAATGATATTAAGGTACAGGGCAAAACAGGTATTGCCTTATTCAAGGCAGGTGTTGCGGCCATGCGTATGGGCCGTTATATCTCTGACCACGACGTGAAGATTGCCGACAAGCTGGCTTACGTTATTTGCGGCGGCGACCTCAGCGCTCCGCAGACCGTTACCGAGCAATACCTGCTTGATCTGGAGCGTGAAGCCTTCCTGTCGTTGACCGGCGAGAAGAAAACCCTGGAGCGGATTCAGAGCCTGCTGTCAGGCGGCAAGCCACTCCGGAATTAACAGCAATTTGATTAATTTTAAGGGCTTCCGAACGGAAGCCCTTTTTTTGTAAAACAGCGCTTCCTATGACAACGACAATCCACTTAAACGAAGCAGAGTTAGACAGTCAGTTTTTGCAGGCAGTTAAAACTTTATTCAAAAATCGTGATATTAAAGTAACGATTGAGGCAGATGATACCGATACAACAGCGTACCTAATGAGTACAGCAACGAACCGATCCCGTTTATTGGAAGCTATTCAGCGGGTTGATGAAGGACAACATCTGACAGAGGTTGATTTGGCGCAGTTAAAAGCATTATTACCTGATGCGTAAAGCCATTTTTGAACAGACTGCGCAAGAGGACCTTTTTTATTGGGCCAAAACCGACCTTAAGATTCTCAGAAAAGTAATTGAACTGATTGAAGAAACGCAGCGTACCCCTTTTAGCGGTTTGGGTAAACCTGAACCGTTAAAACATGAACTTAAAGGTTACTGGTCAAAACGAATAACCGATGAGCATAGGCTCGTCTATAAAGTTACAGATGAGTCGCTGATTATTATTCAGTGCAGATGGCATTATTAAAACACATACAAAGCCAAAGGACTGACCCTTTGGCTTTTTTCGTTAAAAAAAACCACTTTCCCTTGCACAATCAAAAAAGGATTATTTCCTTTACAGCGTGATTACACCACCAGCGAAATTTCACTAACAGTATAAAATAAATGTTTTCATCAACCGTCATCGTCATTATTGAGCTAGTCACCTGGTAAACCAGCGTGAGATCGGGACGTTACGATAACGGTTGAGCCCCTTCTCACGCGAGAGGGGGCTTTTTTTCTATCAGATACCAAGACAACAAAACCTGGCTATTGCTAACCCTTGCCAAAGCCATCGATACATAAGACCATGTCACAAACCGAAACAACTAAACTGAACCGCTACAGCAGCACACTGACACAGGAAGTAAGTAACCCGGCTGCTCAGGCCATGTTATACGGTATCGGCCTTACCGAGAGCGATCTGGAAAAACCACAGATCGGGATTGCCAGCACCGGCTACGAAGGTAACCCGTGCAACATGCACCTCAACGGCCTGTCAGTGTATGTGAAGCAAGGGGTACAGGCAAATGACATGGTCGGCCTGATTTTTAATACCATCGGCGTTTCTGACGGGATGACCAACGGTAATGCAGGGATGAAGTATTCGCTGCCCAGCCGTGACATGATTGCCGACTCGATTGAGACAGTCGTAAATGCCCAGTGGTATGACGGCGTCATTACGGTAGTAGGCTGTGACAAAAACATGCCGGGTGCGGTGATGGCGATGGCCCGCATCGACCGGCCGGGTATCATGGTCTATGGCGGCACCATCCGCTCGGGCCACTATAAAGGCCAGAAGCTGGACATCGTTTCGGCCTTTGAGGCATACGGCAAAAAACTGGCCGGCAACATTTCTGACGAAGATTACAAAGGCGTTATCCAGAACTCGATTCCGGGTCCGGGGGCTTGCGGCGGTATGTATACAGCCAACACCATGGCATCAAGTATCGAAGCCATGGGCCTGAGTCTACCGTTCAGCAGCAGCTATCCGGCTACCCACGAAGGCAAGCAGGACGAATGCCGCAAGATCGGTGCCGCCATGAAGCGCCTGCTGGAGCTGGGTGTTACGCCGAAAGATATTATTACCCGCGAATCGCTCGAAAACGCACTGACCATCGTAATGGCGCTGGGCGGCTCAACCAACGCGGTGCTGCACTACCTCGCAATTTCACGGGCGGCCGGTCTGCCGATGACCTTGAACGACATTCAGGCAATCAGCGACCGCACACCGTTACTGGCGGATCTGAAGCCAAGCGGTAAATACTATATGGAAGACGTACTGACCATTGGTGGTGTACCGGCCATCATGAAGTACCTCCACAGCCAGGGCATGATCCACGGCAATTGTATGACCGTTACCGGCAAAACCGTTGCAGAGAACCTTGCCGAAGCGCCGGATCTCGAATTTGAATCACAGAAAATTGTGTTCCCGCTGTCGCAGCCATTGAAAGCGACCGGCCACATTCAGGTATTATACGGAAACCTCGCACCACGGGGCGGGGTCGCTAAAATTACCGGTAAGGAAGGGCTCCGGTTTGAGGGTATTGCCAAAGTATGTGAGCACGAGGGCGAAATCCTCGACTTCCTCGCCAAAGGCGAAATTAAGCCAGGTCAAGTGATCGTTATCAGGAACGAAGGTCCGAAAGGCGGTCCGGGGATGGCCGAAATGCTGAAGCCGACATCCGCAATCATGGGTGCCGGTCTGGGCGACAAGGTTGCCTTGATTACAGACGGCCGTTTCTCAGGCGGTACACACGGCTTCGTTGTAGGCCACATTACACCTGAGGCTTGTGAAGGCGGTCCGATTGCGTTTGTTAAAGACGGCGACCGCATTACACTGGATGCCGAAGGTCGCGAAATGACGCTGCACATTTCTGACGAAGAAATGGAACTCCGCCGCAGTCAGTGGGTGAAACCGGCGCCGAAGTTTACCAGAGGAGCGCTTGGCAAATTCATCCGCTCGGTAAAACCGGCCGACGAAGGCTGCGTTACCGACGAAGAATAACAGACAGTAACAGCGAAAGACAACAACTAAAACACCAATAACCGTCATGGAAGCAACGGTTTTATTATCCGAATCGGAAGCCCAACAACCGAATGGGCCTACAACGGTGCCGGCGGCAGCGCCAGCCAGAATCATCTCGGGAGCAGAAGCCCTGATGAAAGCACTCGTTGCCGAAGGTGTCGAAACAATTTTTGGTTATCCCGGTGGTGCGATCATGCCCGTCTACGACGCGCTGTACGACTACCAGGATCGCCTGAACCATATTCTCGTCCGCCACGAGCAGGGGGCCGGCCACGCTGCCGAAGGCTATGCCCGTGTGACCGGTCGTGCGGGGGTCTGCCTCGTTACGTCGGGTCCGGGCGCGACGAACCTGGTCACGGCTATTGCCGATGCCCTGATCGATTCAACGCCGATGGTGTGCCTGATTGGTCAGGTGGGCCGCAAGCTGCTCGGGACCGATGCGTTCCAGGAAACCGACGTGATTGGTGTTACCATGCCGATTTCGAAGTGGAACTACCAGATTACCAGCGCCGACGAAATCCCTGAGATCATTTCAAAGGCATTCTATATCGCGCAATCGGGCCGTCCGGGGCCGGTGGTAATTGACATTACCAAAAATGCGCAGGTCGAACTGATGTCGGAGCCGTTTGTTTATGAACGCTGCCAGTCGATCATCAGCTATCGCCCACGGGTTGTCCCGAAACAGGATCAGATTGAAAAGGCTGCCGAATTGATCAATAACGCGCAGCGTCCCTATATTTTCGCCGGTCACGGTATTCTGATTTCAAAAGCAGAAGAAGAACTGAAGGCTTTTGTCGAAAAAACCGGTATTCCGGTGGCTACTACCCTGCTGGGTCAGTCGTCGATTTCAACCGACCACCCGAATCATGTGGGCTGGCTGGGCATGCACGGCAACTACGGGGCTAACGTTCAGACCGACAAATGCGACCTTGTTATCGCCATCGGTATGCGTTTCGATGACCGTGTAACGGGTGATGTCAGCGCCTTTGTTAAACAGGCGAAAGTGGTACACATCGAAATCGACCCTGCCGAAATCGACAAGATTATCAAAGCCGATGCTCCGGTGGTAGGCGATGCCAAAGAAGCGCTGAATGCGCTGATGCCGCTTGTTCAGCCCAATAACCACGCGGTATGGCTGAACGAATTCAAGAAATTCGACGCGATCGAACACGAAAAAATCACCGTTCCGTCACTGGCCCCTTCGACTGAAAAAATCAAAATGGGTGAGGTGCTGGACCTGCTGTCGATCAAAACGAGCGGCGAATCGATTCTGGTAACCGACGTTGGACAGCACCAGATGATGGCCTCGCGTTACTATAAGTTCCGGCGGCCAAACAGTCTGGTCACCTCGGGTGGTCTGGGCACAATGGGCTTTGCGCTTCCGGCCGCATTCGGGGCGCAGGTAGGTGCACCGGATCGTCAGGTGGTAGCCATCATCGGCGACGGTTGTTTCCAGATGACCTTACAGGAACTGGGGACAATTGCCCAGAATAAAGTACCGGTCAAAGCGATCATCCTGAACAACAACTTCCTCGGTATGGTACGCCAGTGGCAGCAGCTGTTTTTCGAGCGCCGGTATTCGTTCGTGGAGCTTCAGAATCCGGATTTCATCACGATTGCCAAAGGGTTCGGCGTCGATGGTCACACCTGCAACGTGCGCGAAGACCTGGATGCTTCGCTGGAGAAAATGCTGGCCCACGACGGCCCGTATCTGCTCGAAGTTGTGGTTGAAAAAGAAGAAAACGTATTCCCGATGGTTCCGGCAGGAGCGCCAATATCACACATTCGCCTGGAGTAATCATGACAACTTACACGCTCTGTATCTTTACCGGCAACACGATCGGATTACTGAACCGGATCACGATCATTTTTACCCGTCGCCGTATCAATATTGAAAGCCTGACCGTTTCAGAAACCGAACGTAAAGGCGTATCCCGCTTCACGATTGTCATCAAGCATGACTCCCGCGAAGATGTGGAAAAGCTGGTACGTCAGATCCGGAAAATCGTTGAAGTTATGGCGGTTTTCGGTTACCTGAACGACGAAATCGTTTTCAATGAAATCGCACTTTTCAAGATTTCAACCCCGCTGGGCGCCAAAACGCTCGACATTGAGACCATCAACAAGCAGTATAAATCCTGGGTCGTTTACTGGGGTCTGGACTATGTGGTGATCGAAAAAACGGGCACGGAAAAAGAAATTTTCGAATTTTTCGAATACCTCCGGCAGCACGAAATTCTTGAGTTCGTGCGTTCAGGGCGGGTGGCTGTCGGCAAGACCGAAAAGGGTCTGGTCGAGTATCTCCCTGAAGCTGAGTGGGAATACTATTTGTAGCATTACCTTTACAGTTCATTTTACCATAATTTTTTCATAAAACCAGTCCAATCATGGCAAAGCTCAACTTCGGCGGTCTAGAAGAAGAAGTAGTAACCCGCGAAGAATTTCCTCTTGAAAAAGCCAGAGAAGTCCTCCAGAACGAAACAATCGCTGTTATTGGTTATGGCGTACAAGGCCCTGGCCAATCGTTGAATATGCGCGACAACGGCTTCAACGTAATCGTTGGTCAGCGTAAAGGTAAAACCTACGACAAAGCCGTTGCGGATGGCTGGGTACCGGGCGAAACGCTGTTCGAAATCGAAGAAGCACTGGAGCGTGGTACAATCATCTGCTTCCTGCTGTCGGATGCCGCTCAGATTGAACTTTGGCCAACGGTACAGAAATACTTAACGGCTGGCAAGTCGCTGTATTTCTCGCACGGTTTCGGCGTAACATACAAAGACCAGACAGGTATCATTCCTCCTGCCGACGTTGACGTATTCCTGGTAGCCCCTAAAGGTTCAGGTACATCGCTGCGCCGCCTGTTCGTAGAAGGAAAAGGCCTGAACTCAAGCTTCGCCATCTACCAGGACGCTACCGGCCAGGCCCGCACAAAAGCAATCGCCATGGGTATCGGTGTTGGTTCAGGTTACCTGTTCGAGACAGACTTCTACAAAGAAGTTACGTCTGACCTTACCGGTGAGCGTGGTACGCTGATGGGTGCCATTCAGGGTATCTTTGCCGCTCAGTACGAAGTACTGCGTTCAAACGGCCACTCACCGTCAGAAGCGTTCAACGAAACGGTAGAAGAGCTGACACAGTCGCTGATGCCACTCGTTGCCGAAAACGGTATGGACTGGATGTATGCCAACTGCTCAACAACCGCTCAGCGTGGTGCACTCGACTGGTGGAAGCCATTCCGCGATGCGACGAAGCCGGTATTCGAGCAACTGTATAACTCGGTTAAATCAGGCGAGCAGGCTCGTGTATCAATCACACGTAACTCGCAGCCGGACTACCGTGAGAAACTGGAAGAAGAACTGAAAGAACTGCGCGAGTCAGAAATGTGGCGTTCAGGTGCTACCGTACGTAGCCTGCGTCCTGAGCGTAACTAATTCCGGACTTCCGGCGACGTTTTAATTGCCACAAAGCCACGAAGTCAATAAGGTACACGAAGTTTCTTTGTGGTTCTTATTGGCCTTGTGTCTTTGTGGCATACCACTATAAGGCCCCTGTCCTTTCGAATTGCTTTTGCCATGGCCTCTTCAACAGACACGGTCGACGCGTTCAGCGCCTTTCCCGACCTCGACAATATCTTTCAGGCCGCCGACCGGTTGCGCGGTGTTGCCACCCATACGCCTCTTCAGGAAAACATCAATCTTTCGGATCGCTACCAGGCTAATATCTTCCTGAAACGGGAAGATTTACAGGTTGTCCGCTCCTATAAAATACGGGGCGCGTACAACAAAATGGCCAGCTTATCGCCTGAAGCACTTGCCAAGGGGGTAGTTTGCGCCAGTGCCGGTAACCACGCCCAGGGATTGGCCTATGCCTGCCGGAAAATGGCGGTAACGGGCATCATCTTTATGCCGACCACTACGCCTGCCCAAAAAGTAAAGCAGGTGCGGATGTTCGGGAAAGAGTTTGTCGAGATTGTACTGACCGGCGACACCTATGACGATGCCTACCACGCGGCCGTTGAGTATGTCAATACGCACGACAGCACGTTTGTCCACCCGTTTGATGACTTACAGGTCATGGAAGGGCAGGGCACCGTGGGGCTCGAAATCTTCAAGGATGCCAATTTCCGGATCGACTACATCCTGATGGCGATTGGCGGCGGCGGACTGGCCTCGGGGGTATCGACGGTATTTAAGCAGCTCAGCCCCAAAACCAAACTGATTGGTGTTGAGCCACTGGGTTCGCCGACGATGAAGGCTTCTGTGGACGCAGGTCACGTCATTACCCTTGATGAAATCGACAAGTTTGTCGACGGAGCAGCCGTCAAGCGGGCGGGCGAAATGACCTTTGAGGTCTGCCGCCGGAATCTGGACCGGATCGTGCTGGTACCCGAGGGCAAAGTCTGTACGACCATTCTGCAGCTTTATAACGAAGAGGCAATTGTGGCCGAGCCTGCCGGTGCGCTGAGCATTGCGGCCCTGGATTTCCTGAAAGACGAAATCAAAGGCAAAAATGTGGTGTGTCTGGTCGGTGGCGGCAACAACGACATTACGCGGACGGAAGAGATCAAAGAGCGCTCTCTGCTGTATGAAGGGCTGAAGCACTATTTCATCATCCGGTTTCCGCAGCGCTCCGGCGCTTTCCGTGAATTTCTGAGCGACGTACTCGGCCCGACTGATGACATCTCGCTGTTTGAATACTCTAAGAAGACAAACCGGGAGCGTGGCCCGGCGCTGGTCGGCATCGAATTAAAGGCGAAAGCCGATTTTGAGTCGCTCATCGCCCGCATGCGCGACGCCCGCATTGCCTTCGAATACCTGAACGACAAGCCTGACCTGTTTGAGTTTCTGATTTGATTTTAGGTAACCACAAAGACGGCAAGAAGCGAAGAAGCACAAAGATGTAACGTTCTTAAACCTGATTGCATAAGCCTTAATCAGTGAGTGTCTTTTCTCAGAAGAAAAGTCTAATAAGAGACTAAATTCATTAACGTCTTGTAGAAATGGCTTTTCGATCACTAACCGACCATGAGGAACAAATTGCAAAAGGCATTGTCAATGCTGCCTTTGAAGTGCATAAACGACTAGGTCCAGGTTTATTGGAGCGGGTATATGAACTCTGTTTTGTACATGAACTGACTAAACATGGCTTTCGGTGTGAACGACAGGTCACTGTTCCGATCTTTTACGATAATTTAATATTTGAAGAAGCGCTACGTCTGGACGTTCTGGTAAATAACCTGGTCATCTGCGAGCTGAAAGCGGTAGAACAAGTTCATACGGTCTGGGATGCTCAAATCCTGAGTCACCTCAGATTATCCGATAAGCGGTTAGGCTTTTTGATAAACTTTAACGTACCGCTCATTAAGCAGGGAATTAAACGGTTTGTACTTTAGCAGTAAGCAGGTCAAAGTTTCTTTTTCAGATCTACCATAATACTTAGTGCCCCTTATTGTCTTTGTGGCTTTGTGGCAAATATTTAACAAAATGAAAAAACACATAGTAGTTATCGCCGGCGACGGCATTGGCCAGGAAGTAACGGCCGTTGGTAAACAAGTACTCGATAAAATCGCCGCCCAATACGGCCACGAGTTCACCTACGACGAGGCCCTGATCGGCCACGCTGCCATCGAAGCAACCGGCTCTCCCCTGCCCGAAGAAACCATTACGAAATCGCTGGCCTCTGACGCCATCCTGTTTGGCGCCGTTGGTCACCCGAAATACGATAACGACCCGACCGCCAAAGTCCGCCCGGAACAAGGCCTGTTAGGCATCCGCAAAGCCCTGGGTCTGTATGCGAACCTGCGGCCAATCAAACTGTTTGATGAGTTGCTGAGCGCATCAAGCATCAAACCGGAAATCCTGAAAGGTGCTGACATCCTGTTTTTCCGCGAACTGACCGGCGACGTATACTTCGGGGAACGCGGCCGTAAAGACGACGGCGACACAGCCTACGATACCATGATCTACAGCCGCTACGAAGTGGAGCGGATCGCCGTAAAAGCGTTCGACGCCGCCATGACACGCCGCAAAAAGCTGTGCTCGGTCGATAAGGCAAACGTACTGGAATCGTCACGGCTGTGGCGGGAAGTGATCCAGGAAGTAGCGAAGCGTTATCCGGAAGTGGAAGTAGAGCATCAGTTCATCGACGCGGCGGCCATGCTGCTGATCAAAGATCCGAAGCGCTTCGACGTTGTCGTAACCGGCAATATCTTCGGCGACATCCTGACCGATGAAGCATCGCAGATTGCCGGTTCGATGGGTATGCTGGCATCGGCGTCGGTTGGTGACACAACCGGCCTGTATGAGCCAATCCACGGTTCGGCTCACGATATTACGGGTATGGGCGTGGCTAACCCGCTGGCCTCAATCCTGTCGGCAGCGCTGATGCTGGACATTTCGTTCGGTATGAAAGAAGAAGCCGACGCGGTTGTCAATGCCGTTGATAAAGTACTGAAAGCCGGTTACCGGACACGGGATATTGCAGATGCCTCAACACCGGCCGACAAAATTCTGAATACGGCCGGGATGGGCGAGCAGGTATTAGCCGCTCTCTAAACCGCCTCAAAGCCCCTGCGACGAAACGTTTCAGGGGCTTTTTTATATCCGGTAAAACCATTTTTCAGCCTCCTTTTCCGGCTGATTATAAAACAGTTAGCATAACAATAAAAATAATCCTGTTTTATACAGCCAATCAAAATATTGACTTTTTCCTATCTAGGATCAATTTATTTGGAGCATCTCCCATACTAAAATAAATCATAATATCTTTTCATCTATACGCCAAATCGTTACCAATCAGCAAGATAACCGCTATTAAGAAGTTGTTAACTTTTTTAACCGGCCAGACTTGACGGATTTCTATTTTTTAATATTTTTGTGGTGTAATTACGCAATCAGCGAAATTTCGCAATGGACACTACGCAATCCCAGCCGCTCAAGAGTACACTACTACGTTGTAGTCAGCAACGTTGAGAGAAGGGATGTATCTGTATAAAACCAGAGGCCCTTTCTCCTGAAGAAGGGCTTTTTTTGTGCCATCGTCAAACCAATCAAACCTAATTAATCAGGCAACATGAGCCAGCGAGTTTACATTTTCGACACAACCCTGCGAGACGGCGAACAAGTGCCGGGCTGCCAGTTAACAACCGAAGAAAAAGTTGTAGTCGCTAAAGAACTGGAAAGGCTGGGCGTTGATATTATCGAGGCCGGTTTCCCGATTTCGAGCCCCGGTGATTTCCGGTCGGTGGTCGAGATTTCAAAGGCAGTAACCAATCCACGGGTTTGTGCCTTATCCCGCGCCGTTCAGGGTGATATTGATGCCGCAGCAGAGGCCCTGAAAAGTGCCAAACTAGGCCGTATTCATACCGGAATTGGTTCATCAGACATTCACATCCGGAACAAATTCAACAGCACCCGCGATAAAGTTCTGGAGCAGGGCGTTGCTGCCGTTAAATACGCCCGGAACCTGATCGACGATGTGGAGTTCTACGCCGAAGATGCCGGCCGTGCGGATCTGGAGTTTCTGGCCCGCCTTACGGAAGCCGTTATTGCGGCCGGTGCTACCGTGGTAAATATTCCGGATACAACCGGCTATTGCCTGCCGGAACAATACGGTGCGAAGATCCAGTACCTGTTCAACAATGTACCGAACATTGATAAGGCTATTATCTCCATTCACTGCCACAACGATCTTGGTCTGGCGACAGCCAACTCGCTGGCCGGTATCACCAACGGCGCCCGCCAGGTCGAAGTAACGATCAACGGAATCGGGGAACGTGCCGGTAATACGTCGCTCGAAGAGGTGGTTATGGCGCTGAAAGTACACAAGGATTTAGGGCTCGAAACAGGTATTGATACCACGCGCCTCTTCCCTGTCAGCAATCTGGTGTCACAAATGATGCGGATGCCGGTACAGGCAAATAAAGCCATCGTCGGCCGGAATGCCTTTGCTCACTCATCGGGCATTCACCAGGATGGCTTCCTGAAACACGCTGAAAACTACGAAATCATGAACCCGCATGATGTCGGCGTTCCTGAATCATCCATCGTACTGACCGCCCGCAGCGGCCGCCACGCGCTGAAACACCGCCTTGAGCTCCTGGGCTTCCGGTATGACAAGCCAACCCTCGATGGCATCTACAAGCGTTTCCTCGACATGGCTGATGTCCGTAAGCAGGTAAACGATAAAGACCTGATGGAACTGGTTCGTTAATACTGAACCGTATCCGTACAAGACAAAAATCCCGGCCTGTCAGGACCGGGATTTTTGTGTATATTAGGGTAAACAAAACGCTTGCACACACGGTTCTCACCCGAAAAACCAACTTGTATGGCACGACCAAACCTTCAGTTAATTGACGCCCTCCGCCGTACGGCCCGTAAGCTGAAAGAGGGCGCTCCCTATCAGTGGGGGCATATGGGCGGCTGCAACTGCGGCAATCTGGCCCAGGAACTCACCCGGCTAAATAAAGATCAGATTCATGCTTACGCTATGCAGCGTTACGGCGACTGGAACGAGCAGGTGGATGACTACTGCACCACCAGCCAGATGCCGATTGACCTGGTCATCAGCGAAATGCTGGGAGCAGGCCTTATGCTGGAAGACTTGAAACATCTGGAAAAGCTCTCGGACCGGGATATTCTGAAGCGGCTGCCGGCCGACCGGCGCTACCTGAAGCATAATCTCCGCGACGATGTGGTGCTATATATGAATGAGTGGGCCAACCTGCTGGAAGAACAGCTGCTTGCCCGCATTCAGCTCCCGCAAAGTGTGCTGGAACCGGCACCGGTCACCGCCTGACAATCAGCAAAACGCATCTTCGATATGTTTAACTTCGACATTGTTGCCGTTGATCGTGACGGCAATAATGTCGAACCGGACATCGTATTGCCAGTTTTTGGCGAAAATGTAGTGTTCGGCTACCCGCATAATGAGCTTAGCCTTGGTGTAGGAAACAAACTCTTCCGGCAGGCCGTAGCTGAGGTTTGTGCGGGTCTTTACCTCCGCAAAAATAATCATCTTCCCCTTACGGGCGATCAGATCAATCTCGGCATGGTGATGCCGGTAATTTCGCTCCAGAATCAGGTAATCCTGCCGTTCGAGGTAGCTGGCGGCAAGGGTCTCACCTTCGCGGCCCGTGTTGTTGTGTTCAGCCATAAAAAAGAAAAAGCCCTCTCCATACCGGTCAGGCACAGAGAGGGCTTGCGTGTATAGTGTTACGAATCAGATTTCTGACTCGCCCGGAAGCTCAGCAGCATCCCCCCCGCAAACACCAGAAAAACGATGCCGGTATACAGGTTGATTTTGCTGCCATCGGCTATTTTACTTTCGCCAAACGAAGCCACTACTACAATCAGTCCAACGATCAGGAAGAACAACCCGATAACAAAGCGAAGGTCGAATAAACTCGGTTTCATGTCGTAATTAATTTTGAATGAGACAATTGTCGGTTATAAAAAGATCAGGTTCAGCGCCAGTGTCAGGGCGATAACGATGGCTGCCAGGAACATCGGGTTCTGGAGTATCGTCTTATAATTCGCATCCGGCTTCGGCGTCAGGCTATAGACCAGCCCGACCAGTTCTTTTTCATCCTTCTTCTCGGTGAACAGACTAATGACATACGTTGCAACGAAGCAAACGATCCAGGCGAGGCTGGCAATCATAAAGTTCTGACTCATAGACGAAGAAAACTCGTGCAGGTTACCCATCCACGCACCTTTTCCTTCGGCAAGTGTCAGGCCGTGGGTAGCAGCAGCAGCCAGTGTACCCAGCAACAGACCCCAGAAAGCACCGTTAGCGGTTGTTTTGCGCCAGAACATACCTAAAGCAAACGTGGCAAACAACGGAGCATTTACGAAGCCGAAAACCAGCTGCAGGTAGTCCATGATGTTGTTAAAAGCCGTGGCCAGATAGGCCGCTCCGATCGATGCCACAATCCCGAAAATGGTCGCCATTTTGCCCATCCGCAGGTAGTGTTCATCGCTGGCATTTTTGTTAATATACGCCTGATAGATATCAAACGTCCAGACGGTGTTGAAAGCCGTTACGTTGCCGGCCATTCCCGACATAAACGACGCAATCAGGGCCGTCAGACCGACACCCAGCAAACCGGTCGGATAGAAGCTCGACAGCATCGACGGAATCACAAGGTCATAGTTCAGCGAACTGCCATCGGGCTTCATCGGAATCTGGTAGTCGCCACCCATGGTTTGCAGGGCAATAGCGATAACCCCGGGCAGGATAACCACAAACGGGATAAACATTTTCGGAATGGCGGCAATCAACGGGGTCCGCTGCGCCTCCGACATGTTTTTGGCGATCATGGCCCGCTGTACGACAAGGAAGTCCGTACACCAGTAGCCAAACGATAACACAAAGCCCAGCCCAAACAGCATACTGCCAAGGTCGACGCCCATCGGGTTTTCTTCCGGCGAGCCCATATACCGCCACGTACTGGTCATTTTAGGGCTCAGGTTCTGCACAACGCCTTCCCAGCCGCCAATTTTATCGAGCCCGATAAACACGACCGGCGCAATGCCCAGCACAATCAGGAAAAACTGTAATACTTCGTTATACACCGCACTCGTCAGCCCGCCGAGCAGGGTATACACCATCACAATGGCCGCCGCCAGAAAGATTGACGCGTTGAAATCCCAGCCCAGAATCGATTCCAGCAGCAGGGCCAAAGCGTATAGCGAAATCCCCGACGAAAAAATGGTCATGGCCGCAAAACTGATGGCATTCAGCCCGCGTGTTTTTTCATCGAAGCGCAGGGCAAGGTATTCAGGCACCGACCGCGCACGGCTGCCGTAGTAGAACGGCATCATAAAAACGCCCAGAAATACCATGGCCGGAATAGCCCCTACCCAGTAGAAATGGCTGGTCATGATGCCGTATTTAGCACCCGAAGCGCCCATCCCGATCAGTTCCTGGGCCCCCAGGTTGGCCGAGACAAAAGCCAGCGACGTGATCCAGAGCGGAATCGAGCGGTCGCTCATCAGGAAATCGTTACTCGTTTTTACGGTACGTTTAATCAGAAAGCCAATCCCCAGCACGAACACGAAGTAGATGAGGATGATCAGATAGTCAAGAAGTCCAAGGTCAATATGCATGAAAAACAAAGGGTTAAAGTGATACAGGTTTATGTTTCATCAAGGTAATGCTGCTTAAGGGTTGACCTGGCTGACCACCGCGTTAATAGCCGGGGCGTCGGCTTCTACGCGTTCATACTCGCCGAGGGAAGCGGAGGCCATCGATACGTTTGGCTGCCGGAATGTCATCGGGCTTTCGTCAATGCGTTTTCCGCTCAGGTGTAACGCATGGACACCGGCCTCTTTTAACAGAGTCGCATTTTGGGCGTTTACCCCTGCACCGGCCATGATTTCAATACGGCCGGCGGCGCGGCTAGCCAACTGTTCCAGCAACGGCAGACCGGTTTTGACCGACGGTTGCTGGCCGGAGGTCAGAATGCGTTCGGCGCCGGTGCGGATCACGGCTTCCAGCGCTTCGAACGGCTCAACAGCCATGTCAAAAGCGCGGTGAAAGGTGACGCCCAATGGTTTCGCCTGGTCGACCAATATACGTGTGTTTTCTTCATCGACAGTTCCGTCGGGATTGAGTAGGCCCAGTACAATCCCATCGGCACCCAGTTGCTTTGCCACGTCAATGTCGGCTTTCATTACCTCAATTTCGGTGGCTGAATACAAAAAATCGCCCCCGCGCGGACGAATCATCACATAGATCGGAATCCGAAGCTGTTGCCGGGCTTGCTGAATCAGCCCTGCACTCGGGGTTGTGCCGCCCTCGCTGAACCCACCACACAATTCAATGCGCCCGGCGCCCGCTTCCTGAGCAGTCAGGCAGGCCGAAAGCGAAAAAGCACAAACTTCAATAGTCATTCTGGTAATACGCTTATGAGATCGGAAATTAATACGAAACGTGGAAATTATATGAAAAACGACACTTTAACCTTACGTAATCAGACAAATAAACTGGCTCCTACCCTGATTAGCAGCACAGATCAGGTGAAAGGTTCGTTATTCAGCTACGCTTTTTCCGGCTTTGTCGACAACAAAAAAACGCTCCTTTCGGGAGCGTTTCTCATGCTGTATGCTAACTTTCGGGGCCATTACCCTTGTTCAAGCAGATAGGCCTTGATAAAACCGTCGATATCGCCGTCCAGCACCGCGTCGGTATTCGAGGTCTGGAAACCGGTGCGGTGGTCTTTCACACGGCGGTCGTCAAGTACGTAGCTGCGGATCTGCGACCCCCATTCGATTTTTTTCTTACCGGCTTCCACTTCGGCACGGGCCGCGTTCCGCTTCTCCACCTCAATCTGATACAGTTTCGATTTCAGGAGGCGGATCGCCACTTCCTTGTTTTGTAACTGGCTCCGTTCCTGCTGGCATTCGATAATAATACCGGATGGTTTATGGCGCAGCCGCACAGCCGTTTCAACCTTGTTTACGTTCTGCCCGCCGGCACCACCCGACCGGAACGTATCCCAGTCGATATCGGCCAGATTCACCTCAATCTCGATCGAATCATCGACCAGCGGATAGGCAAACACCGAGGCAAACGACGTATGGCGGCGCGCATTCGAGTCGAACGGCGACACGCGTACAAGCCGGTGAACCCCGTTTTCGGACTTCAGGTAGCCATAGGCCAGCGGACCGTCTACTTCAATCGTCGCCGACTTAATCCCGGCCGTATCGCCGTCCTGGTAATCGACCTGCTTCACCGTATAACCGTGTTTTTCGGCCCAGCGCAGGTACATCCGGTAAAGCATATCGGCCCAGTCCTGGCTTTCGGTTCCGCCCGCGCCCGAGTTAATTTCGAGTACGGCTCCCAGCTGATCCTCTTCATTGCTGAGCATTTTTTTCAGCTCCAGTTCTTCGAGGGCTACTACGAAACTACGGGCATCGGCGTCGACTTCCTCTTCGGTAACATCCCCTGCCTCGTAAAACTCAAACAGCGTTTCGAGGTCACCCAACCGGGCATCTATCTTGTCATATCCGCCTACCCATCCTTTCAGGGAGCGGACTTGTTTCATGGTATTTTCGGCCCGCTCGGCGTCGGTCCAGAATTCAGGCTGAAACGTCTGCTGTTCCAGCTCTTTCAGGTGTTCTTTCTTGTTATCGTAGTCAAAGATACCCCCTCAGGGCCTCTACTCTGGCCCTCAAGTCTTTCAACTGCTCAGTTGTCATGAACTTGTCAATTAATGAATTGTGAATGAGCCCGTGAGCGGATACTGCCCGCCAAAGGCCCTGCAAAGATAGAACAAAAGAGAGGGCGGTAGTTGTTTCGGGCGAAATCAACTTTTACCGTTACCTTTGTGTTGCTCAAGTATAGCATTGTCCATTTTACATTCTTCACAATACATTAGCTAAAAATGGCTTCACAATACGATGTAATTGTCGTCGGTAGCGGACCTGGTGGTTATGTAGCCGCCATTCGGGCCTCGCAGTTAGGATTGAAAACAGCCGTCATCGAGCGTGAAAACTTAGGCGGTATCTGTCTGAACTGGGGCTGTATTCCCACAAAAGCCCTGCTTAAAAGCGCACAGGTGTTTGAGTACATCAAACATTCTAAGGATTACGGAATCACCGTAGGCGACGCCAATGCTGATTTTAGTGCCGTAATTAAACGTAGCCGGGGAGTCGCCGACAGCATGAGCAAAGGCGTACAGTTCCTGATGCGGAAAAATAAAATTGATGTGATCAATGGCACGGGCAAAGTAAAGCCCGGCAAAAAAGTAGAGGTGACCGAAAAAGACGGCAAAGCCACTACCTACGATGCCAAACACATCATTATTGCCACCGGTGGCCGCGCCCGTCAACTGCCGGCTGTCCCGATTGATGGCCAGAAAGTGATTGAGTACCGCAAAGCCATGTCGCTCGAAAAACGCCCGGATTCTATGCTGGTCATTGGTTCAGGTGCGATCGGCGTTGAGTTTGCGTATGTATACGCCAGCATGGGCACAAAGGTGACCATCATCGAGTTTATGCCGAACATTGTTCCGGTTGAAGACGAGGACATCTCGAAAGAACTGGCCAAGCAATATAAAAAGCTGGGTGTTGAGATCCACACGAAATCGGAAGTAACGAAGGTGGATACCAGCGGCAATGGTTGCAAAGTATTCGTAAAAACGCCGGACGGAGAGAAAACATTTGATGTCGATGTAGTCTTGTCGGCAGCGGGTGTGATCGCCAACATCGAAAACATCGGCCTCGAAGAAACCGGCATCAGCACCGACCGCGGCAAAATCGTTACGGACGACTACTACCGTACCAACGTTGACGGCTACTACGCCATCGGCGACTGTACGAAAGGTCAGGCACTGGCACACGTGGCATCGGCAGAAGCTATCATCTGTATCGAAAAAATCGCCGGTCTGCCACACGTAGAGCCGTTGAACTACAATAACATCCCGGGCTGTACGTACTGTACGCCTGAAATTGCCTCAGTTGGTTATACGGAGAAAGCCGCCCGCGAAGCCGGTTATGAGATCAAAGTGGGTAAATTCCCATTCTCAGCATCAGGCAAGGCAAAGG
This sequence comes from uncultured Arsenicibacter sp., assembly GCF_945952095.1. GTDB lineage: Bacteria > Bacteroidota > Bacteroidia > Cytophagales > Spirosomataceae > Arsenicibacter. The sequence continues at coordinate 33,022 of NZ_CAMFHL010000001.1, forward strand.
CATCAGGTGCGCCGGAAGGCTTCGTAAAAGTGATTTTCGACGCGAAATACGGTGAGTGGTTAGGTGCTCACATGATCGGATACAACGTAACGGAGATGATTGCCGAAGTAGTGGCAGCCCGTCGTCTGGAAACAACCGGCCATGAAATTCTGAAAGCGGTTCACCCCCACCCAACCATGTCGGAAGCGATCAAAGACGCCACCGAAGCCGCCTACGACGAAGCGATCCACCTGTAGACTATGATTGGTGTGATTGAATGATAAAGTGATTTCTTTCCACGGACTATGATTGGTGCGATTAAATGATAAAGTGATTTCTTTCCACGGATTATGGTTGGTGTGATTGGATGATTAAGTGATTTTTTTGGGGACAGGATTACATGATTAACAGGATTACCGAAAGAAATCCTGTTAATCATGTAATCCTGTCCCTTTCTCAGGCCGTATTAGTTCAGCTCTGTTATTGCTATCTATAAAAATCACCCAATCATTTAATCACTCAATCATTTAATCATAGTAATCACAGTCTCGATGACGTACTGCTGCTCCTCGTCGGTAAGGGTCGGGTACATGGGCAGGCTCAGGCATTGGGCATAATACTGCTCCGCATGCGGAAAATCACCCCAATTCCAGCCGGATTGCCGGTAATACGGCATTGTATGCACCGGAATATAGTGCACCTGGGCAAAAATCTGCTTCGTCCGCAGGAAATCATACAGCCCCTTCCGGTCCTCTACCTGAATAACATACAAATGATAGGCATGCCCCGCCGATGCAGCCGGCACAATGGTTTTCACGGCCGTACCGGCAAAGGCCTCGTCGTAACGGGCAGCAATCTCCCGGCGACGGGTCAGCATCTGGTCAGCCCGCGATAACTGACTGAGGCCCAAGGCCGCCTGCATGTCAGTCAGGCGGTAGTTATAGCCTAGTTCCTGCATCTGCATATACCAGCCACCTCGTTCCGGTTCACCCGGCTGCAACTCCGTCCACTCCTCAGGCTTATTGGTAATGCCATGCGTCCGTAACCGGAGCAGGTGTTTATACAGTTTTTCGTCGTTGGTCGTGATCATTCCCCCTTCTCCGCTCGCAATATGTTTTACGGGGTGAAAGCTGAAAATCGCCAGATCGGCCAGTGAGCCATCGCCGCAACGGTAGGTTTTCCCGTCAGCGGTCGTCAGGGAGGCACCCGGCGCATGGCAGGCATCTTCGATCAGCCACAGCCCAAACTCGTCGGCCAGCTCCCGGAACGCGGGCAGGTCAACGGGGTAACCGGCAAAATCAACGGGAATGATGCCCGCAAACGTGCCTTTGGGATGGGCTTCCAGCAACGCCCGTACCGCTTTCGGGTCGAGCAAGGCTGTTTCCGGGTCAATGTCCGCAAAAAATACCTCGCCGCCGCAATACCGCACGCAGTTAGCCGATGCCGAAAATGTAATCGGTGTTGTAATCACTTTGGTACCTGGCCCGACACCCAGCGCCATTGCACACAGGTGCAGTGCTGCTGTCCCGTTGGCAATGGCGACGGCATACTTTGCGCCGATGTACGCTGCAAAAGCCGTCTCAAAAGCCGCAATATTGGGCCCCTGCGTCAGAAAAGGCGACCGCAGGACGTCATTAACCGCCAGAATATCGTCGTCGGTAATATGTTGCCGACCGTATGGAATAGGTTGCATACCGTTTAAACAACAAAGTCAGGATCTACGTGCTGACGAACCTGATCGCGCAGTTGTCCGACCGTCAGCCACTCGGTATTGGTACCGGAATTGTACTTGAAGCCCATCGGCACCCGCGTTGCGTTGAACGCCTTCAGGTAATCTTCTACTTCCCAGATCGGTGTCGATGGCGTGATGACATAATAGCGGTCCGTTTCAATGGTATTCAGCGAGTCAGTTTCGGTGATCATCTCTTCGTGCAGCTTTTCGCCCGGCCGCACACCGACCAGCTTCTGTTCGCAATCCGGGCCAATCGCCGTGGCGACATCCGTGATGCGGTACGAAGGTATTTTCGGGACAAAGATTTCGCCGCCCCACGCCTGTTCCAACGCATAAAGCACCATTTCTACGCCTTCTTCCAGCGAGATATTGAAGCGGGTCATGTCGTTGTGTGTAATCGGTAAAACACCTTCTTTCCGCTTTTCAAGGAAGAACGGCACCACCGACCCCCGCGAACCGATTACGTTGCCATACCGGACTACCGAGAACCGCAGATCGCGGCTGCCTTTCATGTTGTTGGCGGCTACGAACAGTTTATCCGAGCACAGTTTTGTGGCGCCATACAGGTTGATCGGTGCCGCCGCCTTATCGGTCGACAAGGCCACTACCCGCTTAACGCCGTTGTCCAGCGCCGCATTGATCACGTTTTCAGCACCGAATACGTTGGTTTTAATACACTCCATCGGATTGTATTCCGCCGCCGGTACCTGCTTGAGCGCCGCCGCGTGTATAATGATGTCGATGCCTTCGCAGGCCCGTTTCAGGCGCTCGCCGTCGCGCACGTCGCCGATGAAAAAGCGAATCGACTTGTAAACCGATGTCGGGTAGTGCTGCGACATTTCGAACTGTTTCAGCTCATCCCGCGAATAAATCACCACCCGCCGTACGTCAGGATAGCGCTTGTAAACCATTTCCACGAACTTCTTACCAAATGAGCCGGTGCCACCGGTAATCAGGATCGACTTATTATTTAAATCAAGCATAGATTATGATGCTGCGTTAGACTTTTTTAACTGCACCCGTTCCAGGGCGTCGATATAACTCTTGCTGCTGGCATTCAACAAACGAACGCCGAGGTAGTCTGCGTATTCCCGCAAGACCTCATAGCCCCGGAAGGCTTTATGGAGCGATAAAAACTGATCCGCCATCGAATGGGTTTTCGTCCGGTGTTTATCGGCGTAAACCGGCACATAGGCCACATCTTTCGGCTTATCGTAAAAATGCATCTGCTGCATCAGCAGCTGATTCTGCTCATCAATTCGGATTTGCTCATGCCACGACTGATCGGCGCCGAACAGATAAACCGCATCGAATTGCCGGCTCAGCATCAGAAACAGGGCGGATACAATCACCGTCTGCGACTGCCCGATACCAAGCCCGGCCTTATATAAGCGGAACCTGAACCAGCGGAACCCCTTGATGACGCTGTAGTTAAAATACACCGGTTTAATGTTCGGATTGCGCGCCTCAATCGTGTTCATAATGTAGGAACCCTTCGCAAAGCGGGGTACATACAGGTGCATCGGCCAGTCGACTGAGGCCAGAAACACACCAAGCGTCTGCCGGATATCCTCGCGGTCGGTTGTCTGCTCGGTAAAGACAAAGTAATTCGGATCGGCAATCACATAGTCCTGCGGCTTCAGCTGCAGAAAATACGGCGAATGCGCAAAGTTATTGACACAGACAATTTCGGTCTGTAGTATAAAATGGAGGTCTTTTTCCAGGGATGTATTCAGGGAAGGACCATTACCGAGAACCGAGCATACGGCTTTTTGCCGGGCAGGAAGACGAAACCGAAACGATGATTGAACCAGAATTTTTAACAGCGAAATCAGTGAGTTAGCCAGATCGGTTAACCAGGTACTCAGTGACTTATAAATTACCTCTATCATGCAAGCGTGCTGCCCTGCCAGTTTGGATTAACAGGACAAAATAAGCGAAAATTCAGGAAACGGGCATAGTTCAGGGTTCAAAGCCGTTTTTCAACAGTCAGCTTAGGTGAGGGTATCCCACCCATATTGCGTTTAAACCGCATCAGGCCGGGTTTGGGCAGTTGCTCCTCATCCAGCGAAACGCCAAGATCCAGCAACCGGATTCCCTGTTCGCGGCAATACTGATACAGCCCGTAAATCAGCATGACCATCGGGCTGAACCGGCGGTACTGTGCGCTGTCGACCGGCAGAAAATGATACAGAATCGTATCACTGACCCGTACACAGACGCTCATAGCCGCCCACTCACCGCCCGCCTCGACCACAAACACCGGAAAGCGGTCGGGCATTTCAGTCAGTAACCGGCGCAGTTGTTCCGGCGCAATGGTCAGCGGGTATTGCTGCCCAGCCCGCCGCTGCTGCCAGTAGGCAATTACCAGGTCGGGTTGCGGTTCGGTCAGTTGCCGGAAGGTAAACCCCGCCCGTTCGGCTTTCCGTAACCGCTGCATTTCCTGGGCTGCCATGCGGCAGCTGAGATTTTCATCCGTAACCGGTATATAGTGTGCTACAGGATCTGCGATGATCCGGAAGTCTTTTTTTAACAACCGTTCCATAAAATATGCCGTTTGCTCCGGGGCATAGCAATGGGGCGGAAGTTTGATCGTAACTGCTTTTACGGACAGCCGGTGCATAACAGCCCCGATCTGCTCCAGAAAAGCATCAAGTATGGTATCCGGCAATAAAATGGTACATTCGAACGACCCGAACGGAGCCGCTAACGGGCTGTACCACTGTCCCGTTTGCTGAAAAAAAGTACAGCGGGCAACCGTTTGCCCTATCTGTTGGTCTATAATGCAAAAATGATGTAACGGCAGGTTTGCCTGTGTCTGCAGATGCCGGCCATCATTGTATAAAAAACCACTTGCCCCAAATGAAGTTATCATGTGGGGTGATGCATTTTCGTAATATTGGATTACATAAGGGCCAGACATGTAACTATCTCATCGCCAGTAAACACAAAAGAAAAACGGGATTTGTTTACTTTAGTAATAAAAACCGCAAATTGTGTCTAAAATAGATAATATAGCTGGTCTTGTTACCCTGCCTGCAAGTGCCCGTCTAATGATCAGGTGCTTATTCAGGTAAGCAGAGAGAAAGTATAAATAGAGAGAATATGTCGGAAGAAACCCCGGTGATGCTATCGCCGGGGTTCTTTGTTGTATCACGCAAGTGTCATGCCAGAGCACACTACTTCTTTTTTTTGCATAACTGCTGGTACGCCAGCTGAATAAGTCCGTCTTTTAAACCCAGATCCGGAACAATAATTTCGGTAGCATCGGCCCATCTCATCGCCGACAGATAAATCTCGGCGGCCGGCAGAATGACATCGGCCCGGTCGGGGTTCAGCCGCAGTTTATTGATCCGGTCTTCCAGACTGTATTGGGCAATGTACTCTTTGATCCGCTCAATTTCGTCGATGGTTGTCGATAGCTCAGACTGTTTCGAGGCCAGATTAAACAGCTTGCTGATGTTGCCGCCCGTTCCTACCGCAATGACCTCCTGCGACCGGTCAACGTTCTCCTCAATCCACTCCTGCATCGACCGCCAGGCACCTTTTGATTCTTTGCCTTCCAGCAACCGAACCGAACCGATTTTAAACGAACGTGAATTTATTTTCTCCCGATCCTGATACAGGTTCAGCTCGGTACTGCCGCCCCCGACGTCGATGTGCAGAAACTGGCGGTTATCCAGCGCCTGTACGACCACATTGTTAATCAGCTCGGCTTCCCGCTTGCCGTCAATAATATGAATTTTGATGCCGGTCGATGCTAAAATCCGGTCTGCCACCTCAGGGCCGTTTTCCGACTCCCGCATGGCCGATGTTGCACAGGCCATGTAAGCTTCTACCTCGTGCAGCTCCATCAACAGCTTATAGACCTGCATGAGTTTGGTCGTACGCGCTTCGCTCTCTTCTGTCAACGCGCCGAACGAGAACACATCGTGGCCTAACCGTAACGGAAACCGGACGTACTCGACCTTTTTAAAGCTAGTGACACCGCCGTTGTGCAGAACGTTTGAAATCTGGAGACGGGCCGCGTTAGACCCTATATCAATGGCTGCAATTTTCATAAATCGTGAAGTGATAAAGGCATCAACCTTTTACGAAGCCCCAAAAGTAGTCTATTTTTGGCTATGACGCTTACACTGTGTACTTTTGCAGAATTGCTTATCAAGAAAGACCGAGGGACCGGACCCAACGAAGTCTTAGCAACCCTTTTTTAGTATAACATACCTGAACAATAACCAATAAGCCCTGATAATTGATTATTGTCTGGTTGTCTTTTTACTAAAAAAAACGGTGCTACGTTCCACCCCAACGCATGGGGACAGATAAGTTGCGTTATGCTCCCGCCCTTTCTGTTAAGCCTGAAATGCTAGCTTCACCAAACCCGCTGCCTTTAGCAGACGGGCTAATGACAAATGCCGTTTTGAAGAAGATTAACGAACTCCTGCAAAACCGTATTCTCGTACTCGATGGCGCCATGGGTACGATGATTCAACGGTACAACCTGACAGAAGCCGACTATCGGGGCGAACGTTTTTCAGATTGGGCTCACGATCTGAAAGGCAACAATGATCTCCTGTCGCTGACACAACCGGCGATTATTCAGGAAATCCACCGGCAATATCTGGACGCCGGATCCGACATTATCGAAACCAATACCTTCAGTGGTACGACCATCGCCATGGCCGACTACCACATGGAGTCACTGGCCTACGAGCTGAACTACGAATCGGCGCGCATTGCCAAAGAAGTGACAGTTGCCTATACCCAACAGGATCCGGACAGACCACGGTTTGTCGCCGGTGCGATGGGGCCAACCAACCGCACGGCCAGCCTGTCGCCCGACGTTAATAACCCGGGTTACCGCGCCGTAACGTTCGATCAGCTGGTCGATGCCTATTACGAACAGGTAGCCGGGCTGGTCGAAGGCGGATCGGATATTCTGCTGGTCGAAACTATTTTTGACACCCTGAACGCCAAGGCGGCTCTGTTCGCCATTGACAAATACTTTGCTGATAAGGGGCAGGAACCGCTGCCAATCATGGTATCCGGAACGATTACGGATGCCTCGGGCCGCACCCTTTCCGGTCAGACAACCGAAGCATTCCTGTACTCGGTCTCACACCTGCCGCTGCTGAGCGTGGGGCTGAACTGTGCGCTCGGTGCCGAACTGATGCGCCCGTATATTCAGACACTCGCCAAAGAAGCCCCGTTTTTTGTCTCGGCCTATCCGAACGCCGGCCTGCCGAACGAATTCGGCGAATACGACGAAACACCGGCCAGTATGGCGTCGCAGGTCGAAGATTTTATCAAGTCCGGCTTTATAAACATTGTCGGTGGTTGCTGCGGATCAACGCCAGACCACATTGCGGCCATTGCACAGGTTGCGGCGCGTTACCAGCCACGGCCGTTCCCGCAGCCGGAGCCCTACCAGAAACTCAGCGGTCTTGAACCGTTAAAGATTACGGAAAACACCAACTTCGTCAATATCGGCGAACGGACGAACGTAACCGGGTCAAAGGCTTTTGCCCGCCTCATTAAATCGGGTGACTACGACGCAGCCTTGTCCGTAGCCCGTCAGCAGGTGGAAAACGGGGCGCAGGTGATCGATGTAAACATGGATGAGGGCATGCTCGACTCCATCGAAGCGATGACCACCTTCCTGAACCTGATTGCTGCCGAGCCGGATATTGCCCGTGTTCCGATCATGATCGACTCCTCGAAGTGGGAAGTCATCGAAGCCGGTCTGAAATGCGTGCAGGGTAAAGCCATCGTAAACTCGATCTCGCTGAAAGAAGGCGAAGACATGTTTATCGAGCGGGCCAATCTGGTGAAACGCTACGGAGCAGCCGTGATTGTGATGGCGTTTGACGAAGCCGGACAGGCCGATAACTACGAGCGCCGGATTGAAATCTGCGAACGCGCCTACCGGATTCTGGTCAATAAGGTGCATTTCCTGCCGCAGGACATCATTTTCGACCCCAACATCCTGACCGTAGCCACGGGCATCGAAGAGCATAATAACTATGCCGTTGATTTTATAAACGCGACCCGCTGGATTAAGGAAAACCTGCCGCTGGCCAAAGTGTCGGGCGGGGTGTCCAATATTTCGTTCTCGTTCCGTGGCAATGAGGTGGTTCGCGAAGCCATGCACTCGGTTTTCCTGTACTACGCCATCAAAGCAGGCATGGACATGGGGATTGTCAACGCCGGGCAGCTGGCAGTTTACGACACGATTCCGGCCGATCTGCTGGAGCGTGTGGAAGATGTGATCCTGAACCGCCGCGACGATGCAACTGAACGGCTGGTTACGTTTGCGGAAACGGTTAAGGCTAAAGGCAAGGAAATTGTTCAGGACAATGCATGGCGCAATGAACCGGTCCGCGACCGGCTGAAGCATGCGCTGGTAAAAGGCATTACCGATTTCATCGACGAAGACGTGGAAGAAATCCGGCAGCAGGTTAGCCGCCCGCTGGATGTAATTGAGGGTCCGCTGATGGACGGCATGAACGTAGTCGGTGATCTGTTCGGCGAAGGAAAAATGTTCCTCCCACAGGTCGTTAAGTCGGCCCGGGTGATGAAAAAAGCCGTTGCCTACCTGACTCCGTTTATCGAAGAAGAAAAGGAAGGCGGCGCAGCAGCAGCCGGGAAAGTCCTGTTAGCCACCGTAAAAGGTGACGTACACGACATCGGTAAAAACATTGTTGGCGTTGTATTAGGGTGTAATAACTACGAAATTATTGACCTTGGCGTGATGGTGGCGACCCAGAAAATTCTGGACGAAGCCCGTAAACAGAACGCCGATATCATTGGCCTGAGCGGACTGATTACGCCGTCGCTGGACGAGATGGTGGGCGTTGCCAAAGAAATGGAACGGCAGGGCTTTACGATTCCGTTGCTGATCGGCGGGGCCACGACCTCACGCATTCACACCGCCGTAAAAATCGACCCGCACTACTCAGGGCCGGTTATCCATGTACTGGATGCCAGCCGGAGTGTACCGGTTGCCGGCCGTCTGACGAGTCAGGATATGGCCACGCGCGAGGACATTTTCAAAGAGATCAAGGCGGAGTACGTCCGTATCCGCGAGGATCACGCCAAGCGCCAGAAAGAAAAGAACTCGCTGTCGATTGACAAGGCCCGTGCGAACCGCACCCAAATCGACTGGTCAACCTTTGAGCCGGTAAAACCTGCGTTTCTGGGCAATCAGTACTTCCACGATTATTCACTGGCTGAAATTGCTAAATACATCGACTGGACGCCGTTTTTCCAGACCTGGCAGCTACACGGCAAGTACCCGAAAATTTTCGATGACGCAACCGTAGGAGCGGAAGCGCGGAAACTATTCGATGATGCCAACGCGCTGCTGAATGAAATCATCAGCAAGAAATTACTGACCGCTAAGGCGGTGGTTGGGTTCTTCCCCGCCAATGCGACTGAAGACGACGTGCTGCTGCATGAGTTTGAAGAAGTTGTACACGAAACCCGTTGCGAACGCCATGGCTCACACCGGCATATCGAATATAAGCTGAGCGGACAACCGGCCGTAACGCCGAAAGAAGCCGGAGAGCTGGTTTACGATACCAAAGCCGTCCTCCATTTCCTGCGTCAGCAAAACCAGAAGGCACCGGGTCTGCCCAACATCAGCCTGGCCGACTACATTGCACCGCTCGACAGCGGCCGCGAGGACTACATCGGCGGTTTTGCCGTAACGGCGGGCATTGGTATAGAAGCGCTGCTCGAAAAATATGACCGCGACCACGACGACTACAACAGCATCATGGTGAAAGCCCTGGCCGATCGTCTGGCCGAAGCCTTTGCCGAACTGATGCACGAGCGGGTACGGAAAGAATTCTGGGGCTATACACCACAGGAGCAATTCTCGAATGACGAGCTGATTAAGGAAAACTATCAGGGGATACGGCCTGCGCCCGGCTATCCGGCCTGTCCGGATCACACCGAAAAGGCAACCCTGTTTGACCTTCTTGATGCCAACCAGATCGGAATCGAACTGACCGAGAGTTTTGCCATGTATCCGGCCTCATCGGTAAGCGGGTTCTACTTCAGTCATCCTGAATCGAAGTATTTTGCCGTGGGTAAAATCACGAAGGATCAGGTGATTGACTACGCTCACCGCAAGCAGATGAGCATCGGCGATGTAGAACGCTGGCTGGCTCCCGTGCTGAGTTACGACGCCTGATAAAACAAAAGGCCGTTTCCGGAGAAACGGCCTTTCTTTATATATCTACAGGGCTGTGTGCCCCGAATACGGGAAGATAAATTCCGAAGGTTCACGCATGATTTTCAGTTGAGTATCAAAATCCGATGCCAACCGTTTCGGAGCACTCCATTTAGAATAAATCCTTGATATTAATCCGACGGTGCAGCTGTTCTTCGTTCTTAAACGGAAGGTGCACCATTACCTTGCCTTCTTCGTACAAGGCTTCGATCTGGTCGGCGTTCACGAAGTCCGGAATATCCAGAACCCGGAGAAACATCGGAACGGCCAGGCGCGGCGGGATAGCAGCCTCGGCGTCGTTGTCATCCTCCTGAAAATGAGAATTACTGACCAGCAGCGTGTATATAACCAGTTTATTTCCTTCAACCAGGACGTTAAAAGCAGTGGCTTTCACGCTGGGAGCCGACAGGGTGATGACCAGGCGATCTTCCTCGCGCTGAACATCCATTGTCGTCATGCTTGAGCCGCCGTAAAGCGTATTAAGCAAATCGATCTGCCCACCTGTTCCGCTGAATACATTTTCGATGGCTTTCATGGTATCTGTCGTTTACTGTTCTGTTTATGATTATTCAAATGTCGTGCCGATTGGCGTCGTACCTTTCCTAACAGTCAGGCTGTCAGGAAAATTCATCAAAAAAATGGCTAAATGCGACGTTTTGGCGTATTTTTGCCATTTACCGAAAAAAAACGTCCAAAATGTCCATGTGGATACTGTTGCTCGCCGTGTTGCTTTTTGTGGTGATAGTGGGGCTAATCCTCCACAGACAACAAAAAGGACTACGGGTGCTGATGTACCACAAAGTGGACCCCGTGCGTTCGGACATGCTTACCGTAACACCAGAACAGCTGCGACAGCAGGTACAATACCTGCGTACCGGCGGCTATTCAGTCATTACCATGCCCGATTTACTGGCCTATGTGCAGGGTCAGCGCCTATCGCTTCCCAAACGGCCTGTACTGGTTACGTTTGATGACGCGTATGAAAACAACCTTACCTACGCACTGCCAATCCTCAAAGAACACCAGACACCGGCAACCATTTTTGTCCCGACCGCCTATATCGGCGATATTAATGCGTGGGACAGCGGTACGCCATCGTTTATTGCCGACAACCTTTTGACGGCAGAACAACTGAAAGGTTTAAGCCCTTCGTTAATTTCCCTGGCTTATCATTCCCACCGGCACATTAATTATAAACATACTGATCCGGCAGGGATCCGTGATGATTTAAAAGAGAATAAGCAAACGGCTCAGGAGATGGCATTACCGATGGTTAGTGCATTCGCCTATCCCTATGGAGGCCGGCCCAAAAAGCCTGTAGTTCGTCAGCAGATGTACGATGCCATGGTGGCGGCCGGCATACAACTCGGCTTTCGCATCGGTAACCGGATTAACCCGTTACCAATCCGTCATCCGTTTGACATTAACCGAATTGATATTCGCGGAACTGACTCATTGTCTGCGTTTAAGCGTAAAGTCAGGTGGGGCAAACTTTTGTAACTACAAGGTAGCTTAATAACCTGAAAAAACAACAAACCATGCATATTAAAATTGGAACAAGGGGCAGCCGTCTGGCCCTCTGGCAAGCCGAACATATTCAGTCACTTTTACAGCAGGGCGGCCTGACATCAGAACTTGTCCTGATCGAAACCAAAGGTGATCAGATTCTCGACCGTTCGCTGTCGAAAATCGGCAGTAAAGGCGTTTTTACCCAGGAACTCGAAGACCAGCTACGCGACGGCAGCATCGATATTGCCGTTCACAGCGCCAAAGACCTACAGTCATCACTGCCGGCCGATTTACACATTCTGGCCTTTACAGAACGGGAACAGGTGAATGATGTTCTGGTAAGCCGCAATAAGAGCCTGTCGCTGACCAGTGGTCAGGCTTTCGTGATCGGAACCTCATCTACGCGCCGGGTCGCGATGCTGAAGCATTTCTGTCCGCACATTAAGGTGGTCGACATGCGCGGTAATCTGCAGACGCGGCTCCGCAAACTCGACGAAGGCCAGTGTGATGCCCTCCTGCTTGCTTACGCGGGCGTTCACCGGATGGAATACGATGACCTGATTGCGGAGCACTTGCCCCTGCATGAGTTCACTACGGCGGTCGGACAGGGCAGCGTAGCGATCGAAATTGCGGATACACTCTCTCTGGATAAACAACAGCTTATCCGGCAGCTGACCAATCATGAGCCAACCGAAGCCTGCCTGAAGGCCGAACGCGCCTTTCTGCGCCGCCTGGAAGGTGGCTGCAGCATTCCGGTATTCGGGCTGGCGCAATGGAGCGGCGACCTTATTGAACTCACTGGTGGCATCATCAGTCTGGACGGTCAGCAGGTATTGCGCGAAACGTTCAGCGCCCAACCCGCCGAAGCGGAGCAACTGGGGCAACAGCTGGCCGAAAGTCTGCTGACCAAAGGAGGTGACGACATGCTTAAAACGATCCGCGAACGGCTATGATCCGCAAAGCGCTTACCCCTGCCGACATCGAACGCTGTATACCGGCTATTCTGGCCCTGCGTCCTCACCTCTCCCCCGACCAGATTGTACCACAGGTGCAGCTACAGCAACAGGAAGGTTTTCATCTGGCATTTGTTGATAACGACGGGACAGTGCCGGCCGCAATCGGCTACCGTATCATGCATCTGCTTTACAGCGGGAAAACGCTTTATATCGATGACCTGTCGACGCTGCCCGAAGGCCGCGGTAAAGGCTATGCCAACGCCCTGCTTGATTTTGTCATTGACGAAGCAAAGGCCCTGGGTTGCTCCTGTGTGACGCTTGATTCCGGCCACGCACCCGCCCGCTATGATGCGCACCGGCTGTACCTTAAGAAGCGATTTAATATTGTCAGCCATCATTTTCGGTTAGATTTGTAGCGGTAAGCCATCTTTCTCAACAATCTATCTTTTACGTACACACGGCGGTATGAACCTTTTTCGAATCAGTTGGAGTAACCTGAAAGACAAACCCCTCAGCAGCTTTCTAAGCGGCCTGCTGATGACACTGGGGATTACCATTATTTCGTTACTGCTGTTGCTGAATAAGCAGCTGGACGATCAATTCAAGAAAAATATCAAAGGCATCGACATGGTGCTGGGGGCTAAAGGCAGCCCGCTTCAGCTGATTCTGTCGAGTATTTACCAGATCGACGCACCGGTAGGCAATATTCCGCTGGACGAGGCCGAACGGCTCACCCGCAACCCGATGATCAAAACGGCCATTCCGTTATCGATGGGTGATAATTACCGTTCGTTCCGGATCGTAGGCACCAACAAGAAGTACCTTGACCATTTTGAGGCCACGGTCGGGCAGGGGCAGCTTTTCCGTGAAGACATGGAGTGCGTGATCGGGATCCGCGTTGCCGAAGCAACAGGGCTTAAAATCGGCGATACCTTTGCCGGTTCGCACGGCCTGGATGCCGAAGGCGAAGAACATGCCGATAAAAAATACAAAGTCACCGGCATTCTGAACCCGAGCAACACCGTGGCCGATCAGCTGATTCTGACAAACGTCTCCAGCATCTGGGCTATTCATGACCACGGCCATGACGAACATGAAGGCGAAGAAGCGCACGCAGAAGGGGAAGACCACAATCATGACCATGAGGCAACCGCTGAAGAAGATCATGAGCACGAAGAACACCGGGAAATCACCAGCATGCTGATTCAGTTCCGCAACCCGCTGGGCATGATGCTGGCACGGGGCATCAACAGTAATTCGAAGCTTCAGGCGGCTCTGCCCAATATTGAAATCAACCGGTTGTTTGAGCTCCTGGGCGTCGGGGTAGACACCCTGCAATACCTGGCGCTGGCCATCATCATCATTGCCGGCATCAGTGTGTTTGTGTCATTATACAATTCCCTGAAAGAACGGAAATACGAAATGGCGCTGATGCTCTCGATGGGTGCCACCCGTACCCAGTTGTTCGGTATGCTGCTGCTGGAAGGCTTAGTGCTGGCCCTGATCGGTTTTGTGCTGGGGCTGTTATTCAGTCGTCTCGGCCTTTGGGGCCTGTCGGCGTCGGTAGCAGGCCAGTATCATTATAACCTGGCCGCATTCGGCGTATTACGCGAAGAGTGGTTTATTCTGGTAGCCGCCATCCTGATTGGTCTGGTAGCCGCAGCCTTGCCCGCCATCGGTGTATACCGCATGAATATCTCACGGACACTGGCAGAGGAATAGCGTCTGAATGGTAAAAAGAAAAGGCGGGGAAATGACTTTCCCCGCCTTTTTTATAACTGCTTATTAAGCGTTTACACGTTCGTCGATGTCAGTTTTGCGCCCAGATACTCGCGGTTCAGACGCGCGATGTGATCCAGTGAAATTGACTTAGGACATTCGACTGAGCAGGCGCCCGTAAATGAGCAGGCACCAAAGCCTTCTTCATCCATCTGAGCGACCATCTTCTCCGCACGCGCCAGATGTTCCGGTTTACCCTGCGGCAGTACCGCCAGGTGCGAAACCTTAGCCGCTACAAACAGCATGGCTGATGCGTTCTTACAAGCCGCTACGCAGGCTCCGCAACCGATACACTGAGCCGCATCCATAGCCTCTTCCGCGATTTCGCGTGAAATGGCGATTTCGTTGGCATCCGGTGCGGAACCGGTGTTTACCGATACATAACCACCGGCCTGTACAACGCGGTCAAACGCGGTCCGGTCAACGACCAGATCTTTGATAACCGGGAAAGCCCGGGCGCGCCATGGTTCCACCACGATGGTATCCCCATCGCTGAATGAACGCATGTGCAGCTGGCAGGTCGTAGCGCCGGTCTGCGGACCGTGCGCACGGCCGTTGATGTACATCGAGCACATCCCGCAAATACCCTCGCGGCAGTCGTGGTCGAAGGCAACGGGCTCTTCGCCTTTGTGCATCAGTTCAACGTTCAGGACGTCAAACATTTCGAGGAATGACATATCCGGTGAAATATTGTCGAGTTTGTACTCAACCATTTTCCCCGCTGTATTGCTATTTTTCTGTCTCCAGACTTGTAAGTTAATTTTCATGGCTTCTGCGATTAACAGATGGCTACCGTTTCTGATCCGGCAGCCGATAACTTATTTGTAGCTACGCTGAGTCAGTTTTACGTTTTCGAACACCAGTTCTTCCTTGTGCAATACTTCCGGCTGGTTCTCGCCTTTGTATTCCCAGGCAGCAACATAGGCAAAGTTGGCGTCGTCGCGCTGGGCTTCACCATCTTCTGTCTGGAATTCTTCACGGAAGTGGCCACCGCATGATTCTTCCCGGTTCAGGGCATCATCAACCATCAGTGCACCTAGTTCGATGAAGTCGGCAACGCGGCCGGCCAGCTCAAGCGCCTGGTTCAGTTCGTCGGCATCACCCGTAATCCGGATATTTGACCAGAACTCTTTGCGCAGCTCCTGAATCAGACCTTTCGCTTTTTTCAGTCCTTCGGCGTTCCGCGACATACCGCAGTAATCCCACATGATAAGGCCCAGTTCGCGGTGAATTTCTTCAGCCGTTTTCTTGCCTTTCAGCGACATCAGGTGTTTAATCTGATCGTTAACCGCAGCTTCAGCCTGCTTAAAGGCAGGGTGGTCGGCCGGCAGTTTATCAGACGGACCGATTGTGGCCAGGTAATCACCGATTGTGTAAGGGATTACGAAGTACCCGTCGGCGAGGCCCTGCATCAGCGCCGAAGCACCGAGGCGGTTGGCACCGTGATCCGAGAAATTCGCTTCGCCCAGGGCGTAGCAACCTGGTACAGTCGTCATCAGGTTATAATCAACCCACAGACCACCCATTGTATAGTGAACCGCCGGATAAATCATCATCGGGGTTTCATACGGATTGTCGTCGGTGATCTTTTCGTACATTTCGAAAAGGTTACCGTATTTGGCTTCAATCGTTTTCTTACCGTCACGCTTGATCGCGTCAGCGAAATCAAGGAATACGGCCAGACCGGTTGAAGCAACCCCGCGGTTTTCGTCACATACGTATTTTGCGTTCCGGGAAGCCACATCACGAGGCACAAGGTTACCGAATGACGGATAACGGCGCTCCAGGAAGTAGTCACGGTCTTCTTCTTTAATCGCACTTGGCTTCAACTGGCCTTTACGTACTTTCTCGGCCATTTCTACCGTTTTCGGCACCCATACGCGGCCGTCATTACGCAGCGACTCCGACATCAGCGTCAGCTTCGACTGGTAATTCCCTTTCACCGGAATACAGGTCGGGTGAATCTGCGTGAAGCAAGGATTGCCGAACAACGCACCTTTTTTGTGTGCGCGCCATGCCGCCGTTACGTTCGAACCCATCGCGTTGGTCGACAGATAGAATACGTTACCGTAGCCACCTGTACACAGCAACACGGCGTGGCCCGAGTGCGATTCAATTTTACCCGTTACGAGGTTCCGTGTAATGATACCCCGTGCCTTACCGCCCTCAACCACCAGGTCAAGCATTTCAGAACGGGTGTACAGTTTCACCTTACCGGTTGCCACCTGACGGCTCAGCGCCGAGTAAGCACCCAGCAGCAGCTGCTGTCCGGTCTGACCACGGGCATAGAACGTACGCGATACCTGCGCGCCGCCGAATGAACGGTTTGACAGCAGTCCGCCGTACTCCCGCGCAAACGGAACACCCTGCGCCACACACTGGTCAATAATATTTACGCTGACCTCAGCCAGCCGGTGAACGTTGGCCTCACGCGCCCGGTAGTCACCACCTTTAACGGTGTCATAAAATAACCGGTAAACGCTGTCACCATCATTCTGATAGTTTTTAGCGGCATTGATACCACCCTGCGCCGCGATAGAGTGCGCCCGGCGCGGACTATCCTGGAAGCAGAATGCTTTTACATTGTAGCCAAGCTCGGCCAGAGAGGCTGCCGCAGAAGCACCTGCCAGACCCGTACCGACTACAATGATTTCATATTTACGTTTGTTAGCCGGGTTAACCAGCTTCAGACCGAACTTGTGCCGTGCCCATTTTTCGGCGAGCGGCCCTTCAGGAATTTTTGACTCCAGTTTCATAAAGCTAATGAGTGAATTAGCGATTGAGTGATACACCCAATCATTCCTGCATTAAATAATCCCGTTAACTTTTAAATACATGTAAATTGGCATCACGGCAAACAAGGCCGGAATCACAATAGCGAACACGAATGTGCCCAGGAACTCAATCAGCGGTGTGTATTTCTTGTGGCGGACACCCAGTGTCTGGAAACCGCTTTTGAAACCATGCACCAGGTGATAGCCCAATGCAATCATGCACACAACGTAAACCGCCACGTACCACAGCTGCGAAAACGCGGCTACGACAACCGTGTACAGGTCCTTGTATTCCTTACCATCATACTCGGCCATCGGTACACTGCCAAAGTGCATTTCGAACCAGAACGTACGCATGTGCAGCACGATAAAAATCAGCAGCACAGTACCCAGTACACCCATGTTACGCGACGACCACGGACTGTTTGCTTCCGGCTTCGCGTAGGCATACTTCACCGGACGTGAATCCTGGTTATGGCGCGTCAGAATCAGCGCCATCGAAGCATGAACAATGATAGAGGTGTACAACAGATACGAAACGGTAATGATCAGCGGATTGTGCGTCATGAAATACGTATATTCATTGAACGCGCGACCGCCATCACCCTTAAACAACTGGAGGTTACCTGCCATGTGAACGACCAGGAACGAACATAAAAATAACCCCGTCAGCGACATAATAACCTTGCGACCAAGGGAGCTTGAAAGCGTTTGTGTTACCCAAGACATACGGCGTAAAGCACAGTTTATACGGAAAAAGTTTGTAATTAATCCTTCAGGCAACTCCTTCAGGTTGACTACCTATACAGGCGTGCCAAAACTAAAGCACAAACCCGATGCATCCAACTTTCTATGCTTATTTTAGCAATTATGAGCACTTATTTGAAATTGGTACAAACAGTTGCCGGAAACTAAACGGCTAACCGTACGTTCATTTTTTTTGTTTAACAATCAACCAAAAATCTTAAACAAATTTCACCGGCATCGCTAACTTTTTAACGTTAGACACCAAAAACTAGTTACACAAAACACAGGATTGGTTACTATTTATGGTGAATCGCCGCTGCTTTTGGATTAGTTTTTGAATCCCTCTTATTTTGTACTGTCTCTTTGCATTACATGCTGCTGATTCATGGCATGGATGCATGCATTTTACCTCAATCCAAGTATGAAAGCATACGTTTTTCCGGGTCAGGGTTCTCAGTTTAAGGGAATGGGCCAGGACTTATATCAGAATTCCGAAAAAGCCCGTCAACTGTTCGACCAGGCTGACGAGATCCTTGGTTTCAGCCTCACGAAAGTCATGTTTGAGGGCACAGACGAAGAACTGAAACAAACGAACGTGACCCAACCGGCGATCTTTCTTCATTCAGTTGCCCTGGCACTGACGACAGATTCCTTCGATGCGCAGATGGTTGCGGGTCATTCACTGGGCGAATTTTCGGCGCTGGTAGCCGCGGGTGCGCTCTCGTTTGAAGACGGCCTGAAACTGGTAGCGCAGCGGGCAGCGGCCATGCAGAAAGCCTGTGAGCTTCAGCCCTCGACTATGGCCGCCGTGCTGGGTCTGGCAGACGACAAAATTGAAGCGATCTGTGCAGAGGTTGCTGCCACAGGTGAGGTAGTCGTTCCGGCAAACTTCAACTGCCCCGGACAGGTCGTTATTTCGGGTAGTCTGGAAGGTGTCCGGATTGCGGGTGAGAAACTGAAGGAGGCCGGTGCAAAACGCGTATTGCCGTTACAGGTAGGCGGTGCTTTTCACTCACCACTGATGGAGCCGGCCCGCGAAGAACTGGCTAAAGCCATTGCCGGAACAGCCTTCAGCCAGCCTGAATGCCCGATTTACCAGAACGTCAACGCACTGCCCTCGACGGACGTAGAAACGATCAAAGCCAACCTGATTGCCCAGCTGACAGCTCCTGTACGCTGGACACAATCTGTAGAAGCCATGGTAGCCGATGGCGCAACACAGTTCATCGAATGCGGTCCTGGTAAAGTGTTGCAGGGTCTGGTAAAGAAAATTTCGCCGGCAGCTGAAACCGCCGGAATTTAATTTTTTTCGACCAATAAGACTTTTGTTATCAATTTGTTAAGCTCAGCAATCCGGTTGAAAACACTTTTTTTTCAGCCGGATTCTTGACAATTCATAAAAAAGTACATTATCTTTGCACTCGCAATTCAGGATTGCCCGATCGTCTAAGGGTAGGACGACAGATTTTGGTTCTGTTTGTGGAGGTTCGAATCCTTCTCGGGCAACCAACCCAGCTAAAAAGCCCGCAAGCTAACGCTTGCGGGCTTTTTGCGTTTCATACCAGTCATGATTCCTGTCATACCTACCTGGCAACACTTTGTATACGACTTTCCGAATCTGAATCGTTATTCTTTTAGCTTGTAACTCTTGCAAAAAGTAGCTGTACACAGACGGTAGCTCCCTAAAATTTAATTATGTCAACAAAAAATTCAGCAATTTCTTCTGTCAGAGCGCAATCTTAGTCCTGCTGAACCGAAAAGAGCGACAGGCGGCAGCTCTTACCATATCAATTATCTGTATTTCAGACAATTAATAATATGGACGAAAGTGTAAACTATTGTTATATATTCTTTAATTCCTGCTGAAATCAGGCCGAAACTGTATCCGTTTCCAACCTTACTGCCATTTTTTTTTTACTTTTTTGTTACCTTTTTTCAAAACATAAGTCTCATGTAATATCTGCTGAGTTTGGAAATAGCGGCAACGTATTTAAAACGGCCTAAAGCATTCATTACCAAAAGAGTTAATGTACTATTTACCTCCAGGCAGTAGTCTCACCCACTAAACTAATTTTTTGAGCTATGGAAAAGATCCGTAGAAACCGAACCAAAACGATTCAGCGTATTGTAGAAGCCCTTGAAGAAGTAATCACTGAAAGAGGTCTTGAAGGAGTTGGCGTTAATCGGGTTGCAGAAAAAGCAGGTGTAAGCAAAGTACTTATTTACAGGTACTTCGGAGGTCTTGATGGATTACTGGAATACTATGTAAAGATGGGTAAGCTTTATCCGACATTTACTCCCGCCGTACTGGAGCAAATCCGCCCGCTGAACCAGTCTGACCTCGCAAGGATCTGGTATCGCCAGGTAACCCAGACCTATCGTACGTTCCGGACCTTTAAGGCCGGCCGTGAAATGCTGAAAGCAACTGTTCTCGAAGGCGATGTAACAGCAGACATCATCAGCAAGGCCCAGGACGAGGAACTTGTACGTCTTGTTGATCAGCTTTCTTTCGTAAAAGGAGCCGATGTACATGCCATCTCGGCAATTATGCTGAGCGCCATGTCACACATGACTTTACTGGCCCAGAACAATCGTACCATGATCGGTATCGATCTGCGCAGCGAAGAAGGCTGGAAACGTATTGAAGAGGCCGTCAAAGTAATTTACATTGCTCTTAATAAAGTAGCCGCTCAGTCGAAAGAAACAACCGTTGAGTTGCAGACGTCAGCGACTCCGGTTGCCCTATGGTAAGCAGATGCGTCCATGAGTAGTTAGTCATTCCCTTCAAACAGCCATCGACTAACTACTCATGGCTGCACAATCAGTTTAGGTTCACGGTTTTCTTCTCCGTACCAACGCCTTTAATGGTCAGGCTCTGCCATTTTGCCGGCAGACGCGTTTTCAGCTGTACAATACCGGCATCCGTAATATCAAGCCCGCCGAAACCGCTTAAAACGGCCTGTAGCATACCACCGGCCCCTGTAGCGAAATAAGGGTTAGTGCCGCCGGCAGTCTCGGCCATCACTCTGAACGGGGGTACTTCGTTTGGTTTATAGCTTTTCAAAAACCAGTTGTAGGCCTTATCCGGTTCGCCTAAACGTGCGTGCAGCGTTGCCAGCACTGACCAGCCCATCGCCGGTCCCTCAGGCGAGTACCGAGGGCCATAGTAGGCTAAATCCTTTTTTGCCTGTGCCTCCGTCGCAACAACCTTCAGCGGATACGCCAGCAGGTTCACATCGGCCTGTTTGATCATGACGCCGTCGTACGTACGGTTTTCCTTTGTAACTCCATCCGGAAACGTCAGGATCACTATGTTATCCGCCACGCGCTGCCACTGCGGGTCAGGCGCTATACCCAATTCTCTTGCCGCCTGAACAGCATATTGCAGTGACGTTTTTGCCATTCCGTTAGTAAACGCATTATCGTCAATATTTTCCTGCCACTCATTGGCCCCGATTACGTTATTGATATGCAGCTTCCCATCAGCCCCCGGCTCAACGCGGCTGACCCAGAAATCAGCCACTTCCCGCAGCATAGGATACCCTCTGGTCCGTAGCCACTCCTTATCTTTTGTGACCTGGTAATACTTCCAGAACGCCCAGCCGACGCAACCGGTTATGTGGTGCTGAAACGGACCGGTCAGTGCCCAGACCGGCGTTGCTTCCTGGCCGTCAGCATCCGACTCCCACGGAAACATAACACCTTTATAACCGTGGCTGAAGGCATTCTGCCGCGCCATTGCCATCCGTTCGAACCGATATTCCAGTATCGATTTCGCCATTTCCGGCTTCAGTAACAGAATTGCCGGATACATCCATAATTCGGTATCCCAGAAAACGTGGCCGTTATACCCCAGCCCCGACAAACCCATCGGCGATAGGCTGTAAGATGCTCCTTCGCGGACGAATGAATATAAATGGTATAATGCCGACCGCACAGCCTGTTGGGCGTCGTCGTCGCCGCTGATGACGATATCGCTCTGCCAGAGCTTTTCCCACCCGGCCTCGTGGCGTTGCAACAGCCGCTGCGTGCGCTCCAGGGCCGCAAAAATGGTGAGCCGTTCGGCTTCGTTATGCGGGTCGGCGGTATGCGCCGTTGATGACACCGAGCCAACGACACTGAAGCGATAGGTTTCACCGGCTTTCAGCCGCTTTTTAAATTTGGCCAGGTGCATGTTGTAATCCCAGTCTTCGTGCAACACGTCGGGTTCCTGACCGTGAGGTTCGTCAAATATAAAACTGGTCGATGCGGCTACGGTATGCCGGCCGGTCGGGCTTTTTGCCACCGATGTGAGCAGCCGGATTGTAACGTGGGACCGGTCGATTTCGGCGTAAAAGTTTTTTACATCTTTCAGGTTTTCCGGCGACTCAATGACACTCATCGGACTGATTTCACAGTCTTTCTTTGCCGTAATCTCAACCATCGACAGGGTTGAGAACGGCAGATGCCGCAATGCCATAACCGTCTGCCGGACACTTACTTTATCCTGTGCATCGAATGAAGTTACCAGGGCCGCTTTTTTCATGTCCAGCACCTGCCGGTAGTTTTTCATATCGGCTGCACTGACCCGCCGTCCGTCAACATCCAGATTCATGTTGACAAAGTTGAACACCTTCAGAATGTTGGAGACACGCCCCCGGCCATAGGTATCAAACGCTCCGTTCAGAACCACATCCTTTACCTTCATCGGTTCGGGCGACGATACCAGCCCGACCATGCCATTGGCAACCGTGATCCCGTAATAACGGGCGGGATTAATGTCTTTAGCTTCAATTTGCCACGCCGGATCAACGGCCTGCCCGTGGCCGGAATACCCTGAAAAGAAAGCCAGCCCAATGGCCAGCATTATGTATACCCGTTTCATCAAGATAGAAGATTGTTAAGTACGCTACCTTGCTAAAATAGGACTAAAAACAGAGAAGATTGTTAAGTATCGATTAAACAACGCAGATCATTGTCAGTACCGAATGATTTTCCGGGTTGTCTGCCACCCCTGACCAGTAGTTAACGTCAGAAAGTAAATACCGGATTGGGGCGGTAACTGATCCTTTTCAAACCGCTGCTCGTAAGTTCCGGCAGCCTGGGCAGGCCATGTAAATGCCTGTATGATACGCCCTTCCGCATTAGTAAACCGTAGCTGGACATCCGTACGCTGTGTGAGCTTATACCGGACCAGCAGAGATTCCGCCATCGGATTAGGCCCGGCCACCAATTCCAGCGATTCATCAGTAGCCGGTTCAACGGCCAGAATATCCTCCCCAAAGGGCTTTATGGCCGAGTCAAGCCAATCCAGCCGCCAGCGGATCCAGTCTTTCAGGTAGGTGATTTCATCGGCATACGTGCGGCCAACATACCCGTTTGGCCAGACATATACACCCAGTACGGGCCATTTCTGAAAGTTACGGGCCCTGGCCTCGGTCAGCATTGTCGCCATAGAATCAACGTAGGCATGGAGGTGATTCACCGTCAGTACGGTTTTTCGCAGTTCCTGATACCGCGTTCTGACCTTAAGGGCAAACTTCCGGTCCTGCAGCAGCCTGTCCCACCAGAACGGAATGCTGTATGTATCTGTCTGACAGGTGCGGTTAAAGTTAAACGCCCAGCCAATGTAGCTGTTCCCATCGCAGTAATCAGCGTTACCATAAGTCAGGTTATAATCCCAGATCGGGCCCATGGTGAGTTTACCGCCCTTGCTGTCACGATCCTTGTAAAAAAAGGTACTCAGCCTGTAACCATCTACATTTTTACAGACCTCGGTCAGCAGCAGATAATCAACAAAAGACTGCTCATCAACGTATTTCCGGAAACCATTCAGCGAGTCACTGAAGGAGGCATCCTTGAGCGCATCCTCAAACGCCGTTACATACTTCCGGATATACTGAAACTGAGCCTCCTGAATATCTTCCAGTTTGGGCCGGTCAATCTGCACGGTTATCGCCTTGTTGCTGCTCGACCGGTACGACGACAGCCAGCTTTTGGAGGCAGAGCCTTCCGTTTTGTCGATTTTCAGAATATAACCACCTGTCAATTGATCGCCGCTTACATCTTCGGGTTTCAGGTTGGCAATGTCAACGCGGTTTTTATCGCGTTTAACTTTCTCCATAATTACATAAATCCCCTGATACTGGTCATTGAGTATTACTTCACAGAAGCGGTAGCGTGAGGCATAATACCGGCTGCTTTCCCGGAAAATCTGGTACGTTAACACGTCACGCAGCAGCGTTTTATCATTATAAACAGCATTCATCACCCAATCGCTTTCGGCCGGCATGCCCAGAATCGACGCATTAACAGAATTAACGCCCGTCGGATCGCGCAGTTCAAAGCCATACGGTTTTTTAGGGAATAACGTACGGGAGGTCGCCCCCCGCTGTTCAATACCGATCACACTCGTGAAGGTCGCCGGGCCGGTAGCCTCATTCCGCTTTCCGGGGCCATTGTCCACGATGGTGAGCGAAGCAATAATTTTGGGTTCATCCGGTATGGCAACCCCTTTCGTATTAATCAGTAAAACCGGCAAATCAGATGAGCTCAGGATTTGTCCGTAGGCCTGGCCGGCCAGCAACAACAGGAATAAAAGTTTGTGGATAGATACGCACATGATCAGGTCAGGAAAGGGCTTTGGAGAATAAACACATCGACGAAGCATTTCTAATGATAGGGCTCCTGTATAGCGGTAGGCCAGAACTGCCGCCGGATACTGACCATTTGCTCAATTAACTATACGTTGCGGCAGCGGGCGGCGTATATTCAGCAGCCACTCTGTTTCAACCAACAATCCTTTTGCCTGTATGCTTTCCTTTTCCAGATTTTTCCTGTTAACAAGTACGCTGTTGCTAAGCACCCTGCTGATCAGCGCTGCGCAGCCCTTTTCCGGCGACTGGCAAGGTCAGCTGAAAAGCCCCGCCCAGACCGTCGCGGCCACACTCCGGCTTATTCCGAAAGGCCAGCAGCTGGGCAGCCGGCTCGACATCGCCGGCGACACCTATACCCTTGCCGGTACAATCACCGGAAATAAGGCCTCCGGCACCATGACCTATCCGACCGACGGGTCAACGTTTCCGTTTACCATGCAGCTTACCGGCACCACCCTACAGGTCAACATCACCGCGTTTGGAGTCGGGATGGTGGGAGCATTTACCAGATCAACCGGTACGGGAACCACTACGGCAGCTGTCTCTGATAAGTTGTACCGCGATCCGGCACTGATCGGTGCCTGGCAGACTTCGGAGCAATACGGGGGTGGTGCAAACAGCGGAGGCTTCTACGGCGGCAGTACATCGACCATGATCCTGAACGCCGATGGCAGCTTCGGCGACGGCGGCTCCACATCGTATATCAGCGGCAGCAACTCGTCGGGCATTTCGCAGGGCAAAGGCAATCAGGTGATTGCACAGCTTAATGCTATGGGCGCAAAATGGTTTACAAAAGGTAATATCTTCTATGTCCGCATCCGGCAAAACGGCACCGTACAGGATATTCCCTCCTCAAAATACTACGTTGAGAATAACAATGCGCTCCTGACCGATCTGAAAACGGGGGCCAAAACGCTTTACCGGCGCGTACGCTGACACCTGTAAAACCGTAAAAGCCCTGCACGTTTGGTACAGGGCTTTTATGGTATCTGATTTTACTATTTCTTCACAATCAGGAATTCTACACGGCGGTTCTTCTGCCGCCCGTCTTCGGTATCATTGGCAGCTACCGGTTTACTTTCGCCGAAGCCTTTGCTGGCAATCCGGTCCGGTTCAATGCCCTTACCAATGAAGTATTCCCGTACAGCATCAGCCCGGTCCTGTGACAGTTTCTGGTTAACGGCAACCCCGCCCGTGTTATCGGTATGGCCGTTCAGAGAAATAGTCATCTTCGGATTTTCGTTCAGCACGGCAACCATCCGGTCAAGTTCCGGTGCTGATTCGGGGCGCAGTTCGGACTTTCCGGTATCAAAGAAAATGTTGTTTAGACGAATCGCTTTCCCTTCTTCAATCGGCACCATCGTCAGCTCCTTCCCCTTGATCTCCTGAAAACCTTTCACCTGCGTCAGATCGACGTTTTCGCCCTCCGCAATGAAATTCGGGGCAATGGCCCGCATGCTGTACTTCTGCCCGTAGGGCAATACTATTTTATACTCACCTGTAATCGGGTCAGACGTGGCCTCACCGGCTTCGTTGCCATCGGGCAGCGTCTGATAAACAACGCGTGCCTGTACCGGCCGGCCGGTTTTCTGATCAATCACACGGCCGCTGATGATAGCCACCGGATCAGGACGCAGTAAGGCATTCGGATCGTTGTTGGTACCGTTGCCGTTCTGCCCGTTGCCATTGGGATTACCCGAACCGGCTTTAGACGGGTCATTATTAGCCAGTGTCGGCGTTGTCGGTATATCGTCAAACATCTTGATCCGAACGACATCACCCTTACCCAACGTGCCTTTAAAGCTGGTCATGTAAGCATAATCGCCCGCCGCCGGAATGGAGTAATAGGCATCGTACCCTTCCGTGTTAATCTTCGGGCCTAAATTCTGCGGCTTCGACCAGTGTTTCCAGGTTTTGTCAACACGTTTGCAGATATAAATGTCGTTGCTCCCCTGCCCGCCTTCGCGGTTGCTGGAGAAATAGAGCGTTGCCCCGTCGGCCGCCAGAAACGGCGTTGTTTCCGTAAATTTTGTGTTTACGTCCGGACCAAGGCTAACGGGTTTGCTCCAGCTGCCATCTTTCTGACGGAAACTGACGTACAAATCATCTTCCTTGCTGTTTTTCTTTTCGCTGAATGACATGATCAGTACCTTACCGTCGGCCGACAGGAAACCGCAGTCATATTGTCCCTGGCTCATGCGCTCATACCCGGCGATTTCGAGCTTCTGGGGCACCGACCAGCCATTCGTCGTTTTCTTGCTGAACGAATAACCGCGGGTTTCGTAACGGCCGTTGTTGTAGGCCCCTTTGATCAGCATGGTATTACCATCGGGCGTAATGCTGTAGGCGCAGTTGTATTCGTCGGTATTCAGCGGATTGCCTAACCGGCGTGCAGGCCCCCATTTATTGCTGGCAACATCCAGTTCAGAATACCAGATATCCTGACTACCCTTATCGCCGTAGGTATTCTGCGGATGGCTGACGCGGGCAAAATAGATCGTTTTCCCATCCGGCGAAATCATGGGGTTGATTTCATTAAATTCTGAATTTACCTGATTACCAAGGTTCTCTACCTTCTGTGCATCAACGGTGCACAGGCTGGCGAGTACAAGTAACGCGGCCGGTAATCCTTTTATCATGATCTTGTTGTGGCTGTGATTCAGACCGTAATCCTGTTTCTACGATTAACGTTGAAGCGATAGGGCTTAGTACTAGTTCTCCCGCTCAATCAGTTGCCGCGTAAACGACAGCAGCATTTCCTTGCGCTCAGGTGTTGCCTGTACCTGCTCAAAATTCGACAGTCCTTTCGCGAAATAATCGCTGATGCGCTGTTCCGTCACCTGCCGGATATTGAGCTTGTCGTAGATTTCCGTAACGGCTTTCACTTTTTCTGCCTTATCAAACTCCTTGCAGCTGAGCCAGCCGTTCAGCTCGTCGAGCAGCGGCCCTCCGGCTTTTTCGAGCGCCTCAATGAGCAGGAACGTTTTTTTGTTGGCAATGATGTCGCCACCGACCTGCTTCCCGAACTTGGCCGGATCGCCGTAGACATCCAGGAGATCGTCTTTAAGCTGAAACCCAATGCCAATGTTGATACCGCCTTCGCGCAGATGATTTGTGGAATCCGTATCCGCACCGGCAATAATACCACCCAGTTCGAGGGCATATCCCAGCAACACCGACGTTTTGAGTTTGATCATCTCCACGTACTCGGCCTCTGTCACATCCCAGCGGGTTTCAAAATTCATGTCCAGCTGTTGCCCTTCGCAGACTTCGGCAGCCGTCCGGTTAAACCGGGCCAGTACATGGCGCAGTTTATCGGGTGCCACATCCAGCAGCAGTTCATAGGCGTTTACCAGCATGACATCGCCCGAAAGAATAGCAATGTTATGGTTCCATTTTTCATGTACCGTTGGCTGGCCGCGCCGCAGCGGAGCCTGATCCATGATATCGTCGTGCATCAGCGTAAAGTTGTGAAAGACTTCGACGCTGATGGCTGGTTTAATGGCTTTTTCCCACTCATCGGTGAAGAGGTAGGCTCCCATCAGGGTCAGCAACGGACGCATCCGCTTGCCGCCAAGACTCATAATGTACTGAATAGGATCGTACAATTCGGCCGGGTGCCGGCCATATTCTGTAGACTGAATTTCCTTTTGAAGTGCCTCAACAAAAACGATTGGATTCATCCGAACGGGTTTTACGCCCAAAAATAAACAAAACCCGGCCACGCACATAAACGTTGGAGCGCCAAAGCACGCTTTTCGTCCGGCATGGCTGGTATTGGTATAACGAAGGCAGGGGGCTGTTTGTCTTTAGCCGTTCCAAAGTTTCATACGGACGTAATCCATTTCCACCGAATCCAGCGGCTGATTTCCGTCGTACGATTCCTGTTCGACCACGTAATATTTGATGCCTGCTTTTTTGGCGGCCGCCAGAAGCGGTGGCCAGTCAATTTCGCCATTGCCGAGATACGTACTTTCGTCGCGGTCTTTGGCTTTGTCTTTTATGTGCAGCATCCGGATATGCTTCGGATATTTTTTGATCCACTCAATGGCATTAGCCTTGGCAATTTTCATGTTGCAGGTATCCAGCTGCTGGATGACCAGCTTCGGATCAAGGCGTTCCAGGAAGATTTCGTACAGCAGCTTGCCTTCGTGCTGAATGGTAAATTCGTCGTAGTGGTTATGAAAACCGAATTGCAGACCGGCGGCTTTACAACGTTCCCCGCAGACATTCCACGAGTCCAGCATGCGTTTCACCTCGTCAAGGTTCTTTTTATCCGAATCAATTCCGGGATTAATCAGGAACGTTTGTCCCATCGTCACGGCATCGGCAATCGCTTTTTTGTAGCGGTCTGAAATATCCTTCGTGGATGCATTCCAGTCGTTTTTACTGAACAGCACATGCGAGCTGCTGATCGTCATGCCCAGATCCTGACAAAGTTTCCGGAATTCGGCCGGTGTCTTGCCATAGCATTTCCCGTCGACGTAGTTTGCCGGTTCAACTTCTTTATAGCCAATGGCAGCCACCTGCTTCAGCGTGGCCACCGGATCAATTTTCATATCCTCCCGAACCGAGTACAGCTGCAGGCTGATATGATCAAACATTTTTTGCGGATTGGCCAGTAGTGAGGGCACCGTCCCCAGCGAGAGCGCCGCTACGGAGCTTTGTCGTATGAAATTCCGTCGTGATTGCAGGCTTGACATTACCTTAGGGTTTAGGTTTGTTGCACGCCTAAATCTACTGACCTTCCGGCAAATACTCAACTGCCACAGATTAGAATAAATATAAAATCCGCAGCATCCTGCCTTCGCAAAAGCAAGATACTGCGGATTCTTTATTGGCAGCACCGTGTTGTGCTATGCATTTACTGCTTTTTGCGCGAAATACCGCTTCAGCCACGTCGTCTGCGCCGGCACAATCCAGTCCGACAAAAAGGTAGCTTTGGTGTTAACCAGTGTGTTGAAAACAGGAGTTTCCGGCGTCAGTTTACCATCGGCAACCGCCGCCTTAATCGCCGGCAGCGTAACCGTCTGTACCTGCTTATTGCTATCCTGATAGGCAGCCGAACGGTCAAAAAAGTCGATGGATTCACCTTGCTGCGAAAGCGTTGCACTGATCTGCCGCAGAAAACCCACCGACGAATCAATCGAGCAACCACTCGGCAAGTGATGGCCTTCATCAACGGCAATCACCACAAACCGGTTGGCAACGACTTTTGCCGCTGCTAAAAGCGGTTCACCATGTGCGGCCCAGCCACTCAGCGCCGGACGCAGGGCTGCGTCTATCTGTTGCACTTCCGCATCCGTCAGGCTGCGGTTTGCCTGATATACCCACAAACGGGCAGTATCCGTAATTTCGTCAAAATCGATATACATGGCCTTTTCCGGAACATTCAGGCAGACTACAAGCAGCCCGCCTATGTGGTTACAAACCCTGCCCTTTTGCGATCAGTTCCGCCAGATCGTAGACCTTGACGCGATCTTCCTGATTTTTATTTTTCACCCCGTCCGACATCATGGTCATACAGAACGGACAGGCAACTGCTACCGTATCCGCTCCGGTACCCAGCGCTTCTTCAATACGCTCTACGTTAACGTCTTTTTTCCCGGCTTCCGGCTCCTTGAAATACTGCGCCCCACCGGCACCGCAGCAAAGGCCGTTTGCCCGCGACCGCTTCATTTCTACCAGATCAGCATCCAGGGCTGCCAGTACCTGACGAGGCGCCTCGTATACCTTGTTGGCGCGCCCCAGATAGCAGGAGTCGTGATAAGTAATCCGGCGACCTTTGAACGACTCCCCGCCTTCTACCTTCACCCGTCCCTCGTTTATCAGCTGCTGGAGGTAGGTTGAGTGGTGAATAACCTCATAATTCCCGCCCAGTGCCGGATACTCGTTCTTAAGCGTATTGAAACAGTGCGGACAGGCCGTTACAATTTTTTTGACGCTGTAGCCGTCCAGAACCTGAATATTAGCTACGGCCTGCATCTGAAACAGGAATTCGTTTCCCGCCCTGCGTGCCGGATCACCGGTACAGGTTTCTTCGGGACCCAATACGGCAAATTTGATTCCGACATGGTTCAGGATGCGGGCAAATGCAATGGTTACGCGTTTGTACCGGTCATCGAACGAGCCGGCACAGCCCACCCAGAACAGGATTTCGGGGGTTTCACCAGCGGCCATCATATCGGCCATGGTCGGTACAGTGTATGTTTTTTCAGAAGTCATTCGTCAATGTTCTTTATAGGGTTCATCAACCGGGCATCAGTTGAGCACTACCGGCTGAATCGTTTATTTTTCATTGATCTGATCGGCCCAGTTGAACCGGTCGCCCGGCGAAAATTTCCACGGAGCCATGTTGTTTTCGATATTGCTGAACATAGCGTTCCACGAAGCCGGGGCCTGTGATTCTTCCATGACACGGTACCGGCGCAGCTGCAGGATAATATCCAGCGGATTGATATTGATCGGGCAGGCCTGTACACACGCCTGACAGGTCGTACAGGCATTCAGCTCCTCAGCCGTGATGTAGTCGCCCAGCAGCGATTTTTCATCTTTGTAGTCCGCACCGTGCTCTTTCCAGCCCTTCTGAATGTCCTCCAGCCGGTCGCGGGTATCCATCATAATTTTCCGCGGTGACAGCTTTTTACCGGTGATGTTTGCCGGACACGCCGCCGTACAGCGTCCGCATTCAGTGCAGCTATAGGCATTCATGAGGTTGATCCATTTCAGGTCGTCAACATCCTTTGCCCCAAACCGGCCGATGACCGGGTCCCCTTCCGCAGGTGCTTCGGCCGCATCGGCAGGCGAAAGTCCCAGCATCAACTGTACTTCTTTCGTCACCTCAGGCATATTTTTCATTTCTCCTTTAGGCTTCAGGTCCGAGAAATACACATTCGGGAAGCCAAGGAAAATGTGGAGGTGTTTTGAGTAAGTCACATAAACGGCAAACGTCAGGATGCCCAGAATGTGGAACCACCACGAAAACCGTTCGTAAGCCATCAGGGCCCCGTCGCTCAGACCCGAGAACCAGGGCTTCAGAAACTGGCTGATCACAAAATCAGGCACAACACCCTGTAGTTCGCCGTAATGCCCGATGCCACGGTCGCGCAGGATGCTGTCGGCCGCATTCCAGGTCAGGAACGCCGTCATCAGCAGAATTTCGAAGGTCAGAATCAGTGCTGCGTCCAGCCGTGGCCAGGAAGGGCGCATTTCCTCGTGTCGCTCAGGCTGAAAACGCGGTACTTTCGTCACGAAGCGACGCAGCAGGAAAACAACACAGACGATCAGTACGCCCAGCGCCAATACCTCAAAAAAGTTGATCAGGAACGGATAAACCGGGGTAATAACCGGTGCAAACAGCCGGTGCGTACCCAGAATACCGTCCAGAATAATTTCCAGTACTTCGAGGTTAATGATAATAAACCCGGCATAAATGACGAAGTGCATGACTGCCACCAGCGGATTGGCAAACATTTTTTTCTGTCCGAACGCTACCAGAAGCATTGTCTTCAGGCGTTCATCAGGATGATCGCTCCGGTTTTCGGCACGGCCCAGCTGAATGGCGCGCCGGATAAGCCCTACCCGCTTACTGATCAGGAAGCCCGTAACACCGACGGCTATTACAAAAAGGAATTGCTGAATATACGCCATAACTCTCCTTTACAAGACACTGACTATCAGTGATATTTAAATTATTTTTATTTTTTTGCGTTTTTTTTAGCCCAAAAACTTGCGCAGTGACCATTAAGCGCCTACTTTTGCACCCACGTTTGACACCAAACGGACTATCAACTACGGTGATGTAGCTCAGTTGGTAGAGCAAAGGACTGAAAATCCTTGTGTCGGCGGTTCGATTCCGTCCATCACCACCAGGCGACTGCAAGCAATTGCGGTCGCTTTTTTTATGTCCTCTATCGTAAACGGCCGGTCTGCCAGCATCCGGTTGTCTATATACCGGTGACCGCC
Source organism: uncultured Arsenicibacter sp. (assembly GCF_945952095.1). GTDB lineage: Bacteria > Bacteroidota > Bacteroidia > Cytophagales > Spirosomataceae > Arsenicibacter. The sequence continues at coordinate 65,334 of NZ_CAMFHL010000001.1, forward strand.
GGTGCTGCCATCATTTTTCGCTTCCATAGTCTGTAAACTTTCCAGCCGGTTTGTTGGTTTTGCCGTGCGCAAAGATAGTATGCAAGCATACTATTTCAATATTCGTAGTACAATTAATTTGAAAATTATGTTTAAACCGGGAGCAAGCAAAAAAGATACGACCTGAAAGTCAAGCATTGGACCGGCAAAACGATAAAAGCACCTTTATTTATTCCGCAATGCAATCAAATTCCTGCCCGGACCGGTCATCCAGCGTTACAAAGCCCAGTCTGACATCTTGGTAAAAGACAATTTTTACGGTACACTTCCTACCATCATACCCATCTGTTTTTCTTAGTAAATTTATGACAACAGACATCCTGTAGGTACACGTTTCTGCTAAGAAAAGTCGCGTGAAGAAGTAGACATATTGTGTTGAGCAAACAGATACATCTTATTTTACTTTTTATTACATTTTAAAGATAATATCCCTTAAAATCCACTATTTCTAAAATTTTTTAAAGACAAACGACCCCTAAACCATATTCTGTCCAGCTGAATTTGTGCTCTTTCAGGATAAAGAATAAACTTTCAGATAATATGGCGGATATTCGCTCAAACGGGAAACAAGTAATTAATTTCTTTGCTAAATTTCCTAACCTCAATACCAACCTCTATCATGGAAACGTCAAATACGTACGCCCTCCCCGTCGGTGTCACTCTCGACAGATACATCATGCGTCGCCAAAGCGACTTCCCGTTTGCTTCCGGCGAATTATCCCAGCTGCTGCGGGACATTGCGCTGGCCGGAAAAATTATTAATAAGGAAATTAACCGCGCCGGCCTGATCGATATTACCGGCGATTATGGCAGCAGCAATGTACAGGGCGAAAGCCAGCAGAAGCTGGATGTCATTGCCAACATCCGGTTTATCCGCGCCCTGAAAAACGGCGGCGAATGCTGCGCCATTATCTCGGAAGAAGACGAAGAGATCATTTACACCAGTAATGACCACGCCAAATATGTTGTGGCAATGGACCCCCTCGACGGTTCGTCCAACATCGACGTGAATGTGTCTATCGGTACCATTTTCGCCATTTACCGCAGGGTAACGCCTGTCGGTTCGCGGGCCACACTCGATGACTTTATGCAGGGAGGCCGTAAACAGGTAGCAGCCGGCTATATTCTTTACGGTTCATCGACGATGCTGGTGTACACCACCGGCCATGGTGTCAGCGGTTTTACATACGATCATTCGCTGGGCGAGTTTTTTCTCTCCCATATTGACATGCGCAGCCCTGTCAAAGGAACAATTTACTCCTGCAACGAAGGCAATTTTTCGGATTATCCGGCAGGCGTACAGGCATACATTGACCGCTGCAAGGAACAGCGGTATTCGGCCCGGTATATTGGCTCACTCGTTGCCGATTTCCACCGCAATCTGCTCAAGGGAGGCATTTACTTTTATCCGCCGACCCAAAAAGCCCCTAAAGGGAAACTCCGGCTGCTGTATGAATGCTACCCGCTGGCGATGATTGCCGAGCAGGCCGGCTGCCGCGCATCCGATGGGTATCAGGACATTCTGGATATTGAGCCGGAAAGCCTGCACCAGCGGTCACCAATCTACATCGGCGCAAAAGACATGGTAGATGAAATGACAAATCGGTTGTAAATTTGTCGTATGACAATTGAACAACCCATTGAACCGTCGTTCGAGGATTTTGCGCTGAACCGCCAGTTACTCAACGCCATAGCTGATGCCGGCTACACACAGCCGACTCCAATCCAGCTAAAGTCAATACCGTTGATTTTGCAGAATCACGACGTACTGGGCATTGCACAAACGGGAACCGGCAAAACAGCTGCGTATGTTTTGCCGCTCCTCATGAAAGTGAAGTATGCACAGGGCAACGCACCCCGTGCTATCATTCTGGCGCCAACCCGTGAGCTGGCGATCCAGATTAACGACGCCATCAGCGAACTCGCTAAATATACCGATCTTCGTCATACAGCCATCTATGGCGGCCTCGGCCCCAAAACCCAGATTGAGCGCCTGAAAAACGGTATCGACATTCTGGTAGCTACCCCCGGCCGGTTCATGGACCTGTATCTGTCCGGTGAAATCGTCACGAAAGAAATCAAAACCATGATTCTGGACGAAGCCGATAAGATGATGGATATGGGCTTTATGCACCAGATCCGGTCCATTCTGGAGATCATTCCCCGTAAACGCCAGAACCTGCTCTTCTCGGCAACGTTTCCGGACAAGGTAGAACGCTTATCGGCTGAATTTCTGGAAGCACCGGTCCGGGTTGAAGTGACACCACAGGCTTCAACCGCCGAAATGGTGCAGCAGGTCATGTACGAAGTGCCAAACTTCCGGACCAAAATTAACCTGCTCGAATACCTCGTACTTCAGGAGGGCACCGAACGCGTGATTGTTTTTACCAGGACGAAACAAAGTGCCGAAAATATTTATAAATTTCTGGCACGAAAAGTGGTAAACGAAGACTACATCCGAGTGATTCACGCCAATAAAGGGCAGAATACGCGGATTAACTCGATGGATGCCTTTAAGGAGGGCCAGATCCGGGTACTGGTTGCCACTGACGTTGCCGCCCGCGGTATTGACGTCGCCAACGTGACGCACGTAATCAATTTCGACGTACCGATTATCTACGAAGATTATGTGCACCGGATCGGGCGGACAGGACGCGCCAACCGCAGCGGGAAAGCCATTACATTCGTGACGATGGCCGAAGAATATCATGTCGGAAAAATTGAAAAAATTATCCGGATGAAAGTACCGCGGCTGCCAATGCCTGACAACGTTGAACAAATCGAAACACCGTTCGATGAGCAACAGGCCATGCTGCGGGAGATCGACGAGCAGAAACGGAAGGAAGACCCGACCTTTAAAGGTGCCTTCCACGAAAAGAAAATCAAACCGGGTATGAAGGCAGCCCCCAAGGCACGCGTAATTCCTGGTGTTAAGCCGGCTAAACGGCCGGCTACGACCGGAAACAAGCCGGTAAACCGCAGCAAAAAACGAAGATAACACGAAGACAATGAGGTATTTTCCAAACTTTTTGACTGATAATCCGTTTGCTGAATACCTCATTTCTATCAACATTTTTTTCCGGCATGTACTAAGCCGGATTGCGATTCGTTTTAGTAAAACACGTACGCGGTCAAGCATCGCCACGTTGTTTGGATCAGGTTTTGTTCAACACTCAGGTAAGTGATGTATGCTATTGTGTGACATTGTTGATCGAAACCACCGAAACAGACGTACAGATTTCCTAAAACACATGATCTTTCGGGTTCATCCTTTTTTGATGGGTTTGCTGTTGATGCTGCCGTTCCGTCTGGTGGCTCAATCAACGCAGCTGATTACGTCAGCGCGGACGGTCGATTCGGCAAATAACCGGAAACCAACAGCCAAACAGGCTTTTGTTGCGGATAAAGGGCTTACAACTGAAGCTGCTACGACGGCTGTAGCTGTGGCTGCCGAATCTAAAACAGCCGCACACCTGCTCCCCCTTTTCGGCGAACGGTCTAAATCGACCGAGCAAATCGAACACGATATCCGTTTTCTGAGCGACTGCGACCAGAATTTTGCGAGCCGTCAGGAAGCCAGTCAGTTCTTTGCCGCCCGTGGCTGGGATTATATTAATGACGGCCAGCTGGATACGGCAGCCTACCGGTTTAATCTGGCTTATCTGCTGAACGAAAAGAACGCAGATGTGTATTGGGGGCTGGGCGTGGTGTGTTATCAGCAGGAAAAGCTGCCGGATGCTATCCGTATGCTGAAAAAAGGGCTGGCTTATGCAGACACCAATACCGTCCTGATGACTGATCTGGCTACCGTTGAAATTAAGTTCTTTCAGCAGACTAAAAATCAACAGTTACTGACTGACGCCGAAAACATTCTGACTCAAGCCATTACAATCGATCCGGCCAACGCTACGGCTCATATTGAAATGTCTCTGCTCTGTTATACCAAAGGCGAGTACGAAAAAGCCTGGGAAGCGCTTCATAAAGCACGGGCTATCGACCTGTCAGTCGTTGATCTGGCCTTTCTCGGCGACCTGCTAGCCAAAATGCCCGATCCGAAAGGTTTTTTCAAACGATAATCCGGACAGCATTACCGGGCTAACCGTCATTGTCCGGCTACACATAAAGACCGGGAATTGGTTTATTTTTGCGGCCGGAACGGCTGGTGATCATAACCGCCAGCCTGCGTAACGTCTCCCGGCATGATCAAACTACTTCGTCAGAATATTCTTTTTTTCAGCCTCTATGGTCTTTTGCTGATTGTTATCGGCGCCTTGCAGCTACTCTATACCAAAGACGAGCTGATGCAGTGGATAAATGCCCGCAACAGTCCGGAAGCCGACTTTCTTTTTCAGAACATAACCTATCTCGGTGACGGTGCCTTTTCGGTGATTATGGCGGTGATTCTGGCGCTGGCTTCCTGGCGCTACGGAATTTTAGGGGCTGCCAGCTTTGCCTTAAGCGGCGGTATCTCATCGGTACTGAAACACTACGTATTTACCGACTCGTTACGCCCGCTGAAATATTTTGAGCATTCGCAATGGGAATACAGGGTGATAAAAGGGCTCGATATTCACAGCTATAACAGTTTCCCGTCGGGCCATACAATCACCGCCTTTGCCATTTTCTCCCTGATGGCGCTGCTGGACGGCCGCAAAGCCCGAAGCTGGTTCTGGCTGCTGCTGGCCTTTCTGACGGGCTATTCCCGCGTGTACCTGTTCCAGCATTTTGTAGAGGATGCCTACGCCGGTTCCGTCATTGGCGTCGGCTCAACGCTGGTTGTCTATTATTTTTTTATGCAGTATTGGGATAAGAACCCGCGCGACTGGCATCAGAAAGGCATCATCCGCCGGTAAAACAAAAGAGGATTACAGGATTAACATGATACATTGTTGTTAATCCTGTAATCCTGTCAGTAATCTGTGTTTTTGAGACCTACCGGAAACGATCCGATTCACGCACCTTACGCTCATCACGGCGGATAAACCGGTTTGCCAGAGCGTTACCAACGAGGGCAACAATCAGTGCGTAAAAGCCGGGCAGAAATGTTCCCTGATCATCCGGATTGCCAAATGCCTTGCCCTTATACAGCGTCTGGTACAGCGAAATACCCATGATAGCTGTCAGCAGCATGGCATTGATCGCACACATCATCGTCTGACGCAGGCGGTTCCGGTATTGAAACATGGCATAAAGCGCCAATACCGCTACGGCAACCATCAGCACAGCCAGATACCACAGCGGATCAACCTGAGTAGACGATCCGCCTGATGGCAGTGTTGCTATCTTTTCATACTGAAGTGCCGTTAAACGGGCAGACTCAGTTGGCAGGCTGCCTTTTTTTTCCCACAGCGGAGTAAGCAGGGCGAAGCCCATCGAGAGCGAAATCAGGAACAGAAATATGGTCTGAACGCGTTGAATCATAAAATTTCGAGAGAAAATAAATAGCGGGTAGCCGTTCATAGGACGCTGCCCGTCTGGACGGCGCAAAGTTAGCCAAATCGCAGGATTTTGACATCCTCCCCGACCCAAAGGTTCAGTGATTCTCCAAGTCTTAAAAACTCAGAGATGGTTCACGATTCATCACAACTTGCCCCACAAGCACTAAGCCTGAGAAGGTCTTACGGTCGCTCCACGCGCTTCAACGCGGTGCCCCCGCGCAAAATTCAGTATGTTTTGAGCCGCATTTTCGTCGCGGTCATGCTCACTTTTGCATTCGGGGCATTGCCAATCACGCACGTTAAGGGGCATCTTTTGAGCCAAAAAGCCGCAACACGAACACCGTTTGCTACGGGGAAAGAAGCGGTCAATCCTGACCAGCTCTTTCCCTCTCCAGGCCGCTTTGTAGTCAAGCATGGACACGAAACGGCCAAAACCAGCGTCGCTGATATGCCTAGACAGTTTACGATTTCTGAGCATGCCCCGCACGTTCAAGTCCTCCACGGCAATCACATCGAACCGCCGCACCAGGTCGGTCGTGACTTTGTTCAGATGATCAATACGGGCGTCACTCAGTTTTTCGTGAATACGGGCAACCTTAATACGCTGACGGTGCCAACGTCCGGAGCCTTTGGTTTTCCGGCTCAGGAGTCGCTGGGCTTTTGCCAGTTTCTTTTCGTAGGTGCGCGTAAGTTTCAGATTCGGGATACGTTCACCATTGCTGAGAGTAGCCAGCCTGTTAATACCCAGATCAATCCCGATAGACTGCCCTGTTTTAGTAACTGGTTGTGGCATTTCGTCCAGTACCAGCGAAACGTAATAACGACCTGTCCGGGTTTTGCTAACGGTAACCGTAGTGGGTTTACTGCTGAATGGACGCGACCAACGCACGTTGAGTTTGCCAATTTTAGCCAAACTCAAAACACCATCGGCATATTTGAAAGCGGACGTGGTGTACTCAGCATTTTGTTTATCCCGCTTGCTTTTGAAGCGGGGATATTTAGCCCGGCCAGTAAAGAAATTCACAAACGCGGTTTGCAGGTTTCTAAGACTTTGTTGTAGGGGGACACAACTAACTTCATTAAGCCACGAGTGTTCAGGGGTTTTCTTGAGCGCAGTAAGAGCGGCACTGGATTGATTGTAATTAATCTTTTCGCCGATAGCCCACGCATCGGTCCTGAGTCTGAGACACCAGTTATACACAAACCGGGTATGCCCGAATACCTGACTCAATTCCTGAGCTTGCTCTTGGGTAGGGTAAAACCGGTATGTGTATCTGACTTTCACAAAAAAAAGATACAATTTGTGAAACATAAAAACAATAGAAATCTTGTGAATACAGGAATCGAGCCTACCCGCGCACTGGCCTTGGCGACCCGCCTGCCGCGATTCCTCCCCGCCGTGAACGGACGGGGTTACCTCGCGGGATTATTATGAAAACAGACAGCCGGATCGTCGTTACCGCCGACGGATCACACTCGCTTTTTAATGAACAGGCCGGACAACACTACCACTCTATTTTCGGTGCCCGGCAGGAATCTGAGCGGGTTTTTATTGAACTTGGTTTACAGGAGGCGCTGGAGCGGTTTACGGATAGCCCGCTCCGTGTCTTCGAGATGGGATTCGGAACGGGACTGAATGCCGTTATGACCGCCCGCGAAGCCGGAAACCGGCAGCGCTCCGTTGCGTATACGGCAGTCGAAGCCTTTCCGGTGCCACTTGCTGAAGCCCGTCAGCTTAATTTTGATGAACAGCTGGGCACTTCCTGCACCTATGCGCTGCATGAAGCCCCCTGGCATACACCAACAATCATCAGCCCCTACTTCACCCTGACCAAACAGGAGGGTCAGTTGCAGGCGTTCAGCGCCGGTCCTGCCTTCCATCTGGTTTATTACGATGCCTTTGCGCCTGAAGCCCAACCCGAACTCTGGACCGCAGACATTTTCCAGCATGTTGCCGGCATGATGGTTCCGGATGGTATTCTGACCACCTATTGCTCGAAAGGCTATGTACAGCGAAATCTCAAAGCTGCCGGGTTCCGGGTCGAAAAACACCCGGGTCCGGCCCGTAAGCGGGAAATACTTCGTGCTGTAAAAATTTGAGAAATTCTGTAAGTTTCATAAGTTTGATGCATTAAGTGTAAAAACGACACTATTACGTGTCTGCTAACGATATAAAGAACCTTTTGACTATGTATCTTCTTGGATTTGACGTCGGTAGTTCATCGGTGAAAGCCTGTTTGCTGAATGCTGAAACGGGGCAGGCAGTGGCCGCTGCCTTTTATCCGGAAACCGAAATGGCTATCGAAGCGCCACAGGCAGGCTTTGCCGAACAACAACCTGAAAACTGGTGGAAAAACGCCTGCCTGGCGTCAAATGCTGTGCTACAGAAAGCCGGGGCGGCACCGGCCGATGTAAAGGCGGTGGGAATTTCCTATCAGATGCACGGGCTGGTGGTCGTCGATAAAGCATTCAACGTGCTGCGTCCGTCGATTATCTGGTGCGACAGCCGGGCTGTTTCCTACGGTCAGGCTGCGTTCCATGACCTCGGTGCCGACCTGTGCCTGTCTCACCTGCTCAATTCACCGGGCAATTTTACAGCGGCCAAACTGGCCTGGGTAAAAGCCAACGAACCAGACGTATATGCCGAAGTAGACAAGTTTATGCTGCCCGGCGATTACCTGGCCGCCCGCATGACCGGCGATATTGTTACGACAGCATCCGGTTTGTCAGAAGGGACACTCTGGGATTTCCTGAACGACCAACCGGCCGGTTTTCTGTTTAACTACTACGGCTTCGATAAATCACTGATGCCGGCCATTAAACCAACGTTCGGGTTGCAGGGGCATATTTCGGCCTCAGCCGCCGTTGAGCTGGGACTGGCTGAAGGAACACCGGTAACCTACCGTGCCGGTGATCAGCCAAACAATGCCATGTCGCTGAATGTCCTGGAGCCGGGTCAGATTGCGGCAACCGCCGGCACATCCGGTGTTGTATACGGGGTGAGTGACCAGGCCAAGTATGATCCGAAATCGCGGGTGAATACCTTTCTGCACGTCAGCCATACCCCCGAAGCACCCCGCTATGGTGTACTGCTGTGCGTAAACGGAACCGGCATTCTGAACAGCTGGCTGCGCAACAAAATGTTCCAGGGCTACATCGACTATCCGCAAATGAATGAGCTGGCGGCTCACTCCCCGATCGGTGCCGACGGGCTGGTTTGCCTGCCATTCGGTAACGGTGCGGAACGCATGCTCGAAAACAAAGACCTTGGCGCCACCTTCAAAGGCTTGCAGCTCACCCGCCACGGCCTGCCGCACATGCTGCGGGCTGCTCAGGAAGGCATCGTCTTTGCGTTCTATTATGGCATGGAAATCATGCAGCAGGTGGGCGTAGGCCTGCGGACGATCCGGGCAGGGGAAGCGAACATGTTCCTGAGCCCGATTTTCGGCAGCACGCTGGCCAATCTGAGTGGTTGTGAAATCGAATTGTATAATACAGACGGGGCACAGGGTGCTGCCCGTGGCGCCGGTATCGGTGCCGGCATTTATAAAAATGCAGCCGAGGCATTCTCCGGCCTGAAAGTCGTTCGTACCATTGAACCGGATATGCGTACCCAACAGGCTTATCAGGAGGCCTATGCCAACTGGAACAATGCGCTGACGCCTCAGGTCTAGCCCGACATCATTACAACAGCAACACAGGCAGTCCGTATACGGGCTGCCTGTGTTGTTTATCGGCTGTCAGATTGGTCAGTTTACGCGGATAGCCGTACCTTTGCGGTTTAATTGACAAACTAATGGCGAATCGTTCTGAATCAGTTTATCTGGACAATGCCGCAACGACGCGGCTTGATCCTGAAGTTCTGGAAGCCATGCTCCCGATGATGACGGAGTTTTTCGGCAACCCATCTTCCATCCATGCACACGGACGTAAGGTGCGGTCGGCTATCGAAAAGGCACGGAAAACGGTCGCGACACTGCTTAATACATCTCCTGCCGAGATTTTCTTTACGTCGGGAGGCACAGAGGCCGATAACACAGCCATTCGCAGCAGCATCGAGACATTCGGGCTTACCCACGCAATTACGTCCCCGCTGGAACACCATGCGGTGCTGCATACGCTGGAACATCTGCACAAAACCGGTAAGGTAAAACTGAGCCTGGTGGATGTGGATGCGAAGGGCCTTATTGATCAGGAGCATCTGAAAGCGCTGCTACAAGCCAATCCGGGCTCACTGGTATCGCTTATGCACGGCAACAACGAAATCGGGAATCTGCTGGATCTGGAAGCCACCGGCAACCTGTGTGCTGAGTACAAAGCAATTTTCCATACGGACACGGTGCAGACTATGGGTCATTTCCGGCACGATCTGCAAAAACTACCGGTCGATTTTATCGTCGGAGCGGCGCATAAATTCCATGGGCCTAAGGGTGTCGGTTTTCTGTACATGAATGCTGATCCCAAATCCGGTCGCGGTAAAATACAGCCATTTGTACACGGCGGATCCCAGGAACGCAACATGCGGGGCGGCACCGAAAACGTATACGGCATCATCGGACTGGCCAAAGCCCTGGAAATTGCCTACCGCGACATGGACGCTCATCACCAGCATATTCTGGGTCTGAAAAAGCGGATGATTGAGCAATTGCGCGAAAAATTGTCCGATGTCAGCTTCAACGGCGACTCTGATAATCTGGAAGGGAGTCTGTATACCGTCCTGAACGTGAGTTTACCGTCATCGGATATGAGCGACATGCTGCTTTTTAACCTCGACATTGCCGGTATTTCGGCTTCGGGCGGGTCAGCGTGTTCGAGCGGGTCAAATGTAGGCTCCCATGTACTGACGGCCCTGCCGGGCATCGACCCCGACCGCGGTTACGTGCGCTTCTCATTCGGCAAATACAACACGCCCGACGAAATCGACTACGCCGTCGATACGCTCGCCGGACTGTATCACAAAGAGTGAAAGAGTGGGCGGCAAAGCCGCCGAAGAGTGAAAGAGCGAAAACTTATTCTTGAAGCAGGATTTTCTCCTGCGTTACAATTAACGAAACAGTTTGCACAATTTGCTCTTTCACCGCGCGGCGGCCGCTCTTTATCTCTTTATCTCTTTAAACCGTCCACCGCTGCCCGATTTTCAACGAGTAGTCGATGAAGGCTTTGGCAGTACGGTCGTAGGTTTCATTGCCAAGGGAGTGGCCGCTCTCATCAAGATTTTTGTGTGTCTCGTGCGATTCATAAATCCGCGCCGATACAACCGAATAGCCCTCCAGGAAGTTAATCAGCTTGTTGAGAATGGTTGTCATCTGGATGGCTGGCTGACGACCACCACGCCCGTTCGATACGCCGGCAAAGGCAAAGACCTTATTATCAAACAAGTGCTTAAACGGAGTATCGCCCAGCTGGTGCAGCATGTTGATAAACTGCGGACTAGTGATCCAGTTGTATTCGGGCACGACAAAAAAGACTAAATCTGCCGCAGCCCATGTACCGATCAGCTCCTGCTGAAAGTCTGTCAGATTTTCCGGATCTACCTCGCCCTGACCAACCAGGGGAATATCATAGGCTTCAAAATTTGCCAGACCAATGTCCTGCTGCCCATACGTTTCGAGTACGTTCCGGATATGACGGGCAAAACGCAGGGAATTACTGTTTTTACGGGGGGAAGTAGAAATAACTGCGATTTTCATAAATTCTGTATAGTCGTGATATCAGATTAACACCTAACCCTGAGTTTGGTTTTACAGTCTGACCGCAAAGTCAGTAACATGCCATGCAACGGATTGTATGGAAAATGACTCTTTAGTTCATCCAGTTTAAAAACTCTGTACAATGCGGCTGATTTACATCTTATTATTTGCGGCGACCGGACCGGCACTGGCGCAGGAAAAAGTTCAGGAAGAAAGTATACCGGCTCCGGCATCTATGCCTACTGCCCGCCCGCTGGCCGGTTTCTACCGTGATCCGAAGGATCCGAAAAACGTCATGCGGTCGACGGTCGACAATATGCCGGTGAAGACGCCGGATTCCAGCCAGACCTACTCCATTTTGTCGGCACCAGCACTGCCAAAATCCCGTAAACTGCCTTTACCCAAAAGCTCGCCTGTCATACCGGCGATACCAAAACGATAACCCTTAGGCCAGGCTGTCCAGCGCCTGTGCCAGATCAGCGATCAGGTCGTCTGCATGTTCGAGACCAATGGAGACCCGCAGCAGGTTGACGGGGGTTGCCGTGTTCGGCCCCTCCACCGATGCACGGTGTTCAATCAGGCTTTCGACACCGCCCAGACTGGTTGCCCGCGCAAACAGGGTCAATTTACCGACAAAACGTAACGCCTCCGGCGCACCACCTTTGATCTGCACCGACAGCATCGCCCCCGGTGACTGCATCTGCCGGTTGGCCAGGGCAAACGACGGATGATTTTCCAGCCCCGGATAATGAACCGCTTCAACCTGCGGATGCGTTTGCAGAAAGCGGGCTACCTGCCCTGCCGTTTCGGTCTGAGCCCGTATCCGGACCGAAAGTGTTTTAATTCCACGCATTACCAGCCAGCAATCGAAGGGCGCCGGAACCGCGCCCGACAGACTTTGCAGCAACCGTACCCGCTGCGCCAGTTCATCGTCCTGTCTGAAAATCAAGGCCCCGCCCAGGACATCGCTGTGGCCGCTGAGGTACTTGGTCGTCGAATGCATCACCACATCGCACCCGAGTGCCAGCGGCTGTTGCAGCACCGGCGTTGCCCAGGTATTGTCGCAGACGCAAATGGCCCCGACGCTGTGCGCCAGGTCAGCCACGGCCTGCAAATCCGTAATCCGCAGCATCGGATTCGACGGCGTTTCGGTCCAGACTACCCGCGTATTTTCGTGAATGGCACGCCGCACATCGGCCAGATCCGTCATGTCGACTTTTGTATAGGTCAGGCCCCACGGATGAAACACCTGCTCAAGCAAAGCGGGGGTACCGTAATAAGCATCGGCAGCAATAACCACATGGTCGCCGGGGCGCAGTGCCTGAAACAAGGTCATGGCAGCGGCCTGTCCCGACCCGAATGCCATCGCCACGGCCCCGCCGTCAAGCGCAGCCAGTGCTTTTTCGAGCGCTTCGCGGTTAGGGTTATTTGCCCGGCTGTAGAGATACGGGCCCGACAGCGCATAGGCCTCGTTCCGCGCAAAGGTTGTCGACAGGTAGATAGGCGGAATCACCGCACCGGTCGCCGGATCGGGCTGATGGGTCGCCTGTAGGGCAAGGGTATCGAAATGCATGATCGTTTATGGCTGATTTTTTGTTAGTATTGTATGAACAAACTAATGAGTTATGGTACTGCCCATTAATCTGCCCTTACAGGATGGCCGATTCACAGATGACGAGTTTTTCAACTTCTGTCAGATGAATCCTAAGCTGCGCATTGAGCGTGATGAGCACGGCCAAATTTATATAAATATGCCTACCGGACTTGAAACGAGCTTTAGAAATTCTGATTTAATTACAGAGGTTAACCTGTGGAACCGGCAAACCCGCCTGGGCCGCGTTTCTGACTCAAATGGTGGCTATACATTACCGGATACATCCATGCGTGCACCGGATGTAGCCTGGGTAAGTAATGAACGACTGGCAACAGTATCTAAAGAAGACCTTAAAAAGTTTGCCCGTGTCTGTCCGGATTTTGTTATTGAACTGGCTTCGGAATCAGATGAGCTCGTTCATCTGCAAAAGAAGATGGAAAAGTATCTGCTGAATGGTGTCCGGCTTGCCTGGCTTATTGATCCGTCAACCACACAGACGCTGGTTTACCAACCGGAACAAGCCATTGAGTCTGTACCATTCGATCAACCATTAACCGGTAAAGACGTATTACCCGGCTTCGTGCTGACCGTAAACGATCTTATCAGCGAATAGCCTTTCAACACAGCCTTTTCCGAACACGATTCCTCCTCTGATTTAATGAGCGAACGCCGTTGCAGGAAACCGGCGATTGATTACATTTACGCCAAATTCGTATGCATGCATACTATACTGAACCCCATGACCTATCAATCCCTTTCTCTGAACCTGACCGACGGGGTAATGACCCTGACATTGCTCGGTCCCGGCAAAGGCAATGCAATGGGCCCCGAGTTCTGGGATGAACTCCCGAAAGCCATGGATAACATCACGGCTATGCCCGATATCCGGTGCCTGATTGTCCGGGGCAGCGGTGATCATTTCAGCTACGGACTCGATGTACTCCGCATGTTTCCGGTCCTCGCCGACATGACCACCGGCACTGTCTTGGCCGATAAACGGATGAAACTCATGCGCCAGATCCGGCACATGCAGTCGGGCTTCCTGAAGATGCATACCGCTCCTTTTCCCGTTATTGCGGCCATACACGGCTGGTGCATCGGCGGGGGCGTTAATATGATTTCTGCCGCCGACATCCGGCTTTGTTCCCGCGAGGCGAAATTCAGCCTGCGCGAAGCCCGGCTTGCCATTACACCCGACATTGGCGGCCTGCAATGGCTGCCCGGCATTATCGGTCAGGGGTATACCCGTGAACTGGCGTTTACGGCCAAAGACATTGATGCCGCGACCGCCGAAAAAATGCGGCTGGTGAACCACGTCTACGACACTCCCGACGAGCTTTTCCACGAAGCGATGGCCATGGCCCGCCAGATTGCGGACAACTCAGCCACTGCCGTACAGGGCGCTAAGGCGGTTCTGAACTATAGCCAGGACAAATCCATCGACGATGGCTTACAATACGTTGCCGCCTGGAACGCTTCCCAGCTCCAGTCCCACGACTTTCAGGAGGCCATGCAGGCACGATTAACCAAAAGAGCGAAAGAGTGAGCGGCTGTGCCGCTAAAGAGTGAAAGAGTGAACAATACCCTTGTAACTCAGCTTTCACTCAAGTGGCAGATACGCTCGCTGGTTTTTCGCTCTTTCACTCTTTACCTCTTTCACTCTTTAAAACATGACCACAGGAATGTTGCGCGAGGATGCGCTGAAAGGAAAAACCATTATTGTGACGGGAGGCGGAACGGGCCTTGGGAAATCCATGAGCCGGTATTTTCTCCAACTGGGTGCCAACGTCACGATCTGCAGCCGCCGGCAGGCAGTGATTGATGCCACGGCCGAAGAACTGGCCACCGAAACAGGTGGCGAGGTGCTGGCTGTACCCTGCGATGTCCGCAATCCGCAGGAGATCGAAAACGTGATTGCACAAACCATCGCCCGCTTCGGCCGCGTCGATGGGCTGTTGAACAACTCAGCCGGTAACTTCATTAGTCCGACCGAAAAGCTGTCGTACAAAGCCTTTGATACGATTGTCGATATTGTGCTGCGCGGAACGTACTACTTCACACTGGCCATCGGCAAGTACTGGATTGAGAACAAAATCCCGGGCACAGTGCTGAACATTTCAACAACTTACGCCACAACCGGTTCGGGCTACGTTGTGCCATCGGCAATTGCCAAGGGCGGGGCACTGATCATGACTAAGTCGCTGGCGGCGGAGTGGGGAAAATACGGCATCCGGCTCAACTGCATTGCGCCAGGTCCGTTCCCGACCAAAGGGGCATGGGAGCGTTTATTTCCCGAGCCGCTGGTCAAACTGATGGACCCAACCAGCCGGATTCCGCTCAAACGCGTCGGCGAGCATCAGGAGCTAGCCAACCTGGCGGCGTTTCTGATGTCGGATTTTTCGGGCTACATTACCGGCGAGACCATTACGATTGACGGGGGCGAGGTACTGGCCAACGGCGAGTTCAATCACCTCGAAAAGGTACCGGCTGAAATGTGGGACATGATCGGTCAGAGCATCAAGCAATCCAACCGCGACAGCAAAAAAGAAGGACAATAGTAGGGGCGACCCCACGTGGTCGCCCATTTCACATAATCGCCCATTTCACGTAATCGCCAATTTGAAATGGGCGCCCCTTTTTTACAAAACGGAATATCATTCCGTTTTACATTATTTCTGAGCGATATAGAAGAAATCGAGGCTGCCGGCCGGATTCTGGCTGACCATATAGTCGGTATACTGAATCTCGGCGGCGAGTCCATCCTGCTGGAGCAGGCGGTTGCGGTTCATCCGGTTCGCGATGTCATACGGAATCTGTAGCATCCAGCGCGGAAGCCGGTATTGCAGGTTCAGAATATCCCAGCGGGTAAATTTCTGTACCGACTGCTTATTCTGTTCGTAGTAGGTCATCACCTTGTTGTTGCCGTGCACGCCTTCGGTTTTTACCGTCGGGAAGTAACGCAGCATCAGGTTTTTCAGCTCATCGGCCAGATACTCGCGCACGTGCCACGGATTGCGCGTCAGCGAGAAGGTTTTGTTAACTGTCGTCAGCAACAGTTTGCCCCCCGGCTTCAGCACGCGGAATGCTTCCTTGATAAACAGGTCATCGTTTTCGATGTGCTCAATTACCTGAAACGTAACAATATAATCAAACGTATTGTCGGCTAAACCAGCTAAAGGCGGTATATTTGCCTGAATAAAAGTCGATTGCGGATACGCGTTCTGCAGCGATGCAATCAGTTCCGCGTTTTTGTCGATGCCGGTGTAATGATCTGCCGCCTGCGTCAGCAACTGAAGGCCGCGCCCCCAGCCACAACCGATTTCCAGCACATTTCCCGAAACGATTTTAGCCGCTTCGACGTATGGAAAAAGGAGCCGCTGGTGAACCGGGTTATCCGACGTAATTTCGGCAGAGGTTATTTCTGTGGTTTTATACATAGTTTCGAGCCGGGAAACAGCGCAAATCACAAGGTGTAACCGGTTAATGTCCGTTCGTGGTGATTTGCAAATGAGTCTGTAAAATTACTCTTTTGTAGAGCTAAAGAAAAATCTACGGGCCAACAAGTCTATTTGACATTGTTTTTTCGTTATTGATAAACAGTTGGTTCGGATCAGTAACAGGGTCCGGCAGAAATGGTCTGACACTTTTCTATAATTTATGCGTTTTTATATTTTCTTATCGCTCATCTTGCTCGGCGCTGCCTGCAAATCGGGCAAAACAGCTCAACAAACGCAGGCAAATACCCCTGGCCAGACAGTAGGGTCGAATACCCGTACCAATAGCCGTCCGTCAGGCGGTAGTGCCTCCGACAGCCGTCCGCTGGCACGGCCTTCCTCTGTACTACCGAACAGCACCTCGGCCCCCGCCCCTGCACCGGCAGACTGGGCCGTAACGTCGATTAAAGGCAAATTTCTGATTATCGACTCCACCAGTATCCGCGTTTATCTGAACCTGACCGGCCAGCAACCCGACGGATCGCCGATTAAAACCGCTGATGACCTGGCGTCGCATTTTCTGGTCAACTACGTTATTTATCCCGACTACAACAGCCGCGACCGCCTTGGCTACGGCAATGTCCAGATTACGAATCAGGCGGTGGTTCCGAATGGGGACTACCTGACGCTGATATTTGACGTCAAGCGGCCTGCGGGTGCCATCAATGGCATTTTGCTCACCGAAATCACCGAAACCAATAACGGTAAAAAGGCACTGAATGATCTGCCGGTCCGGTTCCGGAGCACCAAACTCAGCGACCGCTATGCCCTGTTCGATAAAGATGGCAAACTGCCGCTGCTGCGCAATTACGTTAACCTGAAAGATACCGTAGTACTCCGTGATGTAAACGGCACCGTTAAGCCGTTGTATACGTTCCGGTATCGCCATGATTTTGAGGCTGCTTCGTCGCCGATGAACACGACCACGCGGCCGGCCCCTAAAACACTCACGGTTGATTCATCGCTGGTCGTAACCACCAGCCAGCCGTTCCGGATGCCGTCGGAAGGACTTTACTTCTTTCTGGAAGATTCAACCGAAACCTACGGCATCGGGATGGTTGTTGCCGACAACCGCTTTCCGAAGCTAACCCGTCCGGAGAAGCTGGTTAAGCCGGTGTTGTACATGAGTACCAGTACCGAAATTAACGAGCTGAATAATACAAAAGAGATTAAGAAGGCGTTTGACCGCTACTGGCTGAACCTGATGTCGGGCAATGAGGAAGTCGCCCGCCGGGCAATCCGGGCTTATTTTAACCGGGTCGAAGAGGCAAACCGTTTATTTACAACGTATAAAGAGGGATGGAAAACCGACAAGGGCATGATCTATGTTGTGCTTGGCCCGCCCGACCGCGTACAACGCAGCCGCGACCGTGAGGTGTGGGTGTATAACCGCCGGGCAAACGTTTCCGAAATCAATTTTACATTCAATCGCAAACCGAATCAATTTGTCGAGGACCATTACGAACTGGTACGCTATATGGAGTATCAGCCGATCTGGTACCCGATTGTCGAAGCATGGAGAACCGGCGCAATCCGCGAATAAATAAATCAGGACCGCAAGGTGGCGGTCGCCCCCAGTCCGGCCAACGCCGCTACGAAGAAGAGCGTCCGCCTTCGGAGGAAATGGTGTTTGGTATCCAGTCGGTACTGGAAACGCTCCGGTCTGGCCAGCAGATCGATAAGCTGTTTATGGAAAAAGAGCTGAGTCACCCTGAAATTCAGCAACTGGCGTTTCAGAACCGGGTGACGATTCAGCGGGTACCGACCGAAAAACTAAACCGCCTGACGCGTAAAAACCATCAGGGGGTTATCTGTTTTACGGCCGTGGTGCAATACGTAAAACTGTCGAACGTAATCGCTGAAGTAAACGAAGACGGCGAAACGCCGTTTATTCTGCTGCTTGACCGCATTACGGACGTTCGCAACTTCGGCGCCATCGCCCGAACAGCGGAATGTGCCGGTGTACAGGTAATTGTGATCCCGGGACGCGGCAATGCAGCCATTAACTCCGAGGCCATGAAAACGTCGTCGGGCGCCTTGAATCACATTGCGGTTTGCCGCGAATACGATCTGGCCGATACCATCCGGTACTTGCAGAAATCGGGGATTAAAGTTGTAGCCTGTACGGAGAAATCATACCGTGATGTATTCACCACCGACCTGACGGGCCCACTTGCGGTCATTATGGGGTCTGAAGAAAACGGGATTACGCCGGAGCTGCTGGCCCTGGTCGACGGCCACGTGAAGATCCCGCTGCTGGGAAATGTCGGCTCACTGAATGTGTCAGTAGCGACGGGAGTCGTTTTATACGAGGTAGTGCGCCAGCGTAGTCTGCCGGCTGTTCAGTAATGAAAAATGGATAATGAATAATGCACAATGGGGCTTTTGCTTTCATTATACATTACTCATTATCCATTTTTCATTATGTCAGATTACTTTTTCTTTCCGCCGCCCAGTGAATTGATCCACTTAGCCAGTTTCAGCGCATCTTCCTTAGGCACTTGCTTCATCGGAGCCATTGGCGGGTAACCCGGCCAGTTTGATGGCTTTGGCTCATAAATCAACGCGATGATCTGGTCGTTGGTATACTTTTTCTTCGCTACGTCTTTGTAAGCCGGACCAACCAACTTCACATCGGGACGGTGGCAGGCAATACACGTATACTTTGTCATCAGGGCTTTCATATCTTCAGGAATGTTGTCCTGAGCCTGGGCATTGACTGAAAACCCGGCAAGTGCAGCCGCAGCCACTAATACGCCAAATGCTTTTTTCATGGTAAGCTTGTAATAGGAATAACTGAAAAGAAACAGGAAAAGTAAGTTAGCAAAAATACATTCTAAATACAGAGACACAAAATTTTGCGTCTCATACCTTTATATTCCCCGTTCATGGTATAAAGACATATTCTTCTGTCTCTTACCCCCAAAACAGGAAAATGTATTGTTTTGCCAACATCGGTTAATCTGTAGAGACGCAACACCTTGCGTCTCATTTTTGCAGCATTAAGACGCAACATAATACATCGCTTTTTGCAGCACTAAGACGCAACATAATACATCGCTTTTTGCAGCACTAAGACGCAAAATTTTGCGTCTCTACGGTCATTTGACAAAAACAACCCGCTATGGTTTAATGTCTACTTAATACGGATACAAATTTTTTGGCTTATGAAACCGCAAACCTGCTTTATCCACAAACTACCGGCGCTGCTAACCGGTATCCTGCTTCTGACGTTGACAAGTGCCACAACCGGGTGGGCACAACCCAAAGGCCGGCCGGAAACCGCTGCCCGGTATGTGCTCACCAAGTCAGACAATACGTTTCTCGACAGCCTGCAACGCGACACCTTCCGGTTTTTCTGGGAGACAACTAACCCTAAAAACGGACTGGTTCCTGACCGGGCACCAACGCCCTCATTTTCAAGCGTGGCTGCTATTGGCTTCGGCCTGACGAGCTACCTCATCGGCGTTGAACGGGGGTATATCACCCGGCAACAGGCTGTTGAACGCGTTCTGGCCACGCTGCGTTTTTTCCGGAACGCACCGCAAGGCCCGGCCCCCATCAATGTGGCAGGTTACAAGGGATTTTATTATCATTTTCTGGATATGCAGAGCGGTCTGCGGTTTAAAACCGTTGAGCTGTCGACCATCGACACCGCCCTGCTCCTGGCCGGTGTGCTGAGTTGTCAGACTTATTTTGACCAAAAAAACGCGGCCGAAACCGAAATTCGTAAACTGGCCGATGACCTGTATAAAGCCGCTGACTGGACCTGGTTTCAGGCACGGAAGCCGTTTGTATCAATGGGCTGGCACCCCGAATCCGGCTTTATCAAAAGTGACTGGCAGGGCTACGATGAAGCCATGATTCTGTATGTGCTGGCACTGGGTTCGCCGACGCACCCTGTCGGACCGGAAGTGTGGCCGGCCTGGACAAGTTCATACGAATGGATGACCTTCTACAATCAGGAGCACGTAAACTTTGAGCCGTTGTTCGGCCATCAGTATTCGCATTGCTGGATTGATTTCCGGGGTATTCAGGATGCATACATGCGGCAGAAAGGCATTGATTATTTCGAAAATTCGCGGCGGGCGACCTACGCCAACCGCGCCTATTGCGCTGCTAACCCGAATAAGTGGCAGGATTACAGCGAAACGGTCTGGGGCCTAACCGCCTGCGACGGCCCGAGAGACACGCTGGCCAATGGTCGTCAGTTTTTTTCGTACCGCGCACGCGGCGCTTCTGCCCAACGCATTGTTGATGACGGCACCATTGCCCCGACAGCTGCCGGTGGCTCCCTGGCGTTTGCGCCTGAAATCTGCTTACCGGCCCTGAAAACGATGAAAGCCAGATATAGTTCGCAGCTCTATGGCCCGCAGGGGTTCCGTGATTCCTTTAATCCGACATACCGGTACCGGTCACCATTTGCCTATGGTTCGACTGAAAACGGCTGGTTCGACCGCGATTACCTGGGCATTGATCAGGGACCGATTATCATCATGGCCGAAAATCTGCGGACCAACTTTGTCTGGAATCTGATGAAAAAGAATCCGTATATTCAGCGTGGGTTAAGCCGGGCAGGCTTTACACCCGTGAAATAGTTCGGGATTACTTCTGTTATTCCTCCTGCGTCGGAAGGACAAAAAATTTAAACCAGTTATATGCCAGATCTTTTTTCCGGCCATGCCGGCTTATATGCCCAGTACCGGATTGATTACCCGGCCGAATTGTATGATTATCTGCTGTCGTTTGTTCAGGGCCGCGAACGGGCGTGGGACAGTGCGACGGGCAACGGACAGGTAGCCGTGGTACTGGCGGAGCATTTCGGACAGGTCGATGCAACCGACATCAGCCAGCCGCAGCTGGATAAGGCGGTGCAAAAGCCGAACATCAGGTATCAGGTTAGTCCGGCCGAACAAACGCCATTCCCCGATCAGTCGTTTGACCTGATTACGGTTGCTCAGGCCGTGCACTGGTTCGATGTCGGGGCCTTTCACCAGGAAGTCCGGCGGGTCGGAAAACCGGGTGCCGTCATCGCCGAATGGGGCTACGGCCTGCACCGGATTGACGAGCAGTTAGACCCTGTTATTCTGGATTTTTACCGGAACCGCATCGGGCCGTACTGGGACCCTCAGCGCAAACACATCGACGACCGGTATGCGCGGTTGCCGTTTGCGTTCGACAACATACAGACCAGGGAGTTTTCGGTCTACCGCCGCTGGACACTGGAGCGATACCTGAACTACCTTCGTACATGGTCGAGCGTTCAGACTTACATCCGTCTCCACGAAGAAGACGAAGACCGCCATGACCCCGTCGAGGCCCTCGGCGAACGGCTGCAAGCCATATGGGGCACCGGCGAACGCGATATCCGTTTCCCCATTTTTTTACGATTGGGTATACTGCCACAAAGTCACTAAGAACTTAAGGGGCACAAAGCATAAGGTTTTATAAGGTATTCACTGTGCATTGCTCGCGGAACAGCATCGACAGCTTGCGGGTAGTGCCCCAGTGATAGCCACCGAGTTCGCCGGATTTGCGGAGCACCCGATGGCACGGAATCAGGTATGCCACCGGATTATCGCCGATGGCCGTACCAACCGCCCGAACCGCGGCCGGAGCCGTTGCCAGGTGGGCGATATCCCCGTAGACGGCTACTTTGCCCTCCGGAATCTGTAGCAACGCCTCCCATACTTTCAGCTGAAATGGTGTTCCTTTCAAGTGCAGCGCGAGCGGGGCCGGTTGTTGCAGGTTCTCAGTCAGCCGCAGCAGCGCCTGCTCCTGCATCGCATCGGTTTCGGCCACCAGAGTAGCGTTTGGCCAAAGCTGCCGGAGAAGCACCATGCCGGCCTGATCGTCGTCGATAAATTGCAGCGTGCAGACCCCTTTGTCCGTCGAGGCGACCACCACCCGCCCGAACAGCGTATCGGCAAACTGATACCGGATGCGGAGCGCCTGCCCGCCATCGCGGTACTCTGCCGGCGTCATGGCTTCGATACTGACAAACAGATCATGCAGCCGGCTCGTGCCCGACAGGCCGGTTTCATACGCTGTTTCGCTCACCGACAGACGCTGGTTCAGCAATAACTCTTTGGCATAATTCACACTCAGAAACTGCACAAACTTCTTCGGGCTCACGCCTGCCCACTCTGTAAACAACCGCTGAAAATGAAACGCGCTCAGGTGGGCCTGCTCCGCAATCTGGTCCAGGTCCGGCTGTTCGCGGAAATGTGTCTGAAGATAACTAATGGCCTTTTCGATGCGTTGATACGTATTCATAGCCTGTTGTTTTTTTAGTAAAAATACCGTTCCTGCCGCCAGGCATCAATCCGGAAATTGCGGTTTTTTCAGGGGAACGAAGCTTATTTCTATCCTATACCACAAAATTTTCATTCACCCGCCGCGTTACTTTTTCACATACAGCCTGATTGTATATCAGGGAACAGACACACCACACCATTTTTTCTTTGTATGCGCCGTTGGCTATTACTGCTACCTATCCTTCTTACTCCTCATCTCCTTCCGGCCCAAACCATTACCATCAGCGGGTTTGTACGCGACAGCCTTTCCGGCGAAAACCTGTCGGGAGCGGTTGTGCAGATCGGCAATAGTGCCCGGCAAACAAATGGCTATGGGTTCTTCAGCCTGCGCGTTCCCGTAAGCACCGCAACCC
The DNA here is from genome assembly GCF_945952095.1 of uncultured Arsenicibacter sp. Taxonomy (GTDB): domain Bacteria; phylum Bacteroidota; class Bacteroidia; order Cytophagales; family Spirosomataceae; genus Arsenicibacter. The sequence goes on from NZ_CAMFHL010000001.1 coordinate 88,259, forward strand.
GGGCACTGTCTGTCCGCTTTTTGGGATACCAGCCCTATCGTCAGACGCTGGCATCTGCCAACGACACCACCCTAACCATCTGGCTGACAGCGCAGGCCAAACAGCTGGAGGTAGTTACGGTGCAGAGCGATTTGCTGCAACGCGATGTCGGACCCGGCACCTACCGGCTTCCGCTGACCCTGCTCCGGCAAGCTCCTGCCATGCTGGGCGAAGCCGACCTGCTCAAATTTTTACAGACGCTCCCCGGCGTTCAGGGAGGCACCGAAGGTACTGCCGGTATGTACGTACGCGGAGGCAGCCCCGACCAGAATCTCATCCTGCTCGACGGCATGCCCGTCTACAATGCCTCGCATCTGTTCGGCTTCTTTTCGGTCTTTAATCCGGAGGCTATTGCTACGGCCGATTTTTACAAAGGAGCCATTCCCGCCCGATACAGCGGCCGTCTGTCGTCGGTACTCGATCTGAGCATGAAAGAAGGCAACCGCCAAAAAACGCACGGGCGCTTTGCCCTGAGCCCCATTGCGGGTAACCTGCTGCTCGAAGGTCCTTTGGTCAAAAACAAACTATCCTACATGATCTCGGGACGGCGAACGTGGCTCGATGCGTTTACCAATCTGCTCAGCCTGATCAATAACCGCAACCGGCTTGGCTATCATTTCGACGACCTTAATGCAAAAATCAATGCGGAACTATCGCCCAAACGGCATCTGTACGTAAGCTGGTACCGGAGCAAGGACAGGTTCCGGAACGTTTTTACCGATTCGCGCTATAAGTCGGTCTATGGCTACGACTGGGCCAACAGCACCCTCTCGGCACGGTATACGCAGCTGTTTTCTGAGAAACTCTTTGGCCGGTTTCAGCTCGGGCTCGTCAATTATCACTATGCCCTCAATACCCGTTCCGAAACCGCCGAAGGTACGATCCGTTTCGATACCCGCTCGGCCATCCGGGACGTACTGCTGAAAACTGATTTTGACCTGTCGGCGGCTTCGTCGGTACAGCTTCAGTTTGGTACGCAGCTTTCGTTACGGCGGTTTACGCCCGAAATCCGTACCGCGCAGGGTAATGTGCCGGTTGACGAAAGCACCGCACCCGCGCAACCCGCCTACAGCCATGAAGCGTCGGCCTATGTCGACGCTACGCTGACCTTCTCCGAACACATGTCGGCCAACGTGGGTCTGGTGCAATCGGTCAATCTGGTTCCTGACCGAACCTACGCCAACCTGCAGCCCCGGCTGAGTATACAGTATGGCCTGTCGGCTCATCTTTCGCTCAAAGCGGCTTACAACACCCAGGTCCAGTACCTGCATCTGCTGACCAACTCTTCGCTGGGCCTGCCCACCGATCTGTGGGTGCCTACCAATGCCGCCATTCAGCCGCAAACGAGTCAGCAGTTTTCTTTAGGCATTTATCAGGGCGCCCGAAAAGGGTTTTCGGGGTCGGTTGAGGGCTACTACAAATGGCTCGACAACGTGCTGGAATACAAAACGGGCAGTAACCTGTTTCTGACCCGGGCCAGTGACTGGACGGACCGGGTACTGGTCGGTGCGGGCCGGTCATATGGCCTCGAAACCTACCTCAAAAAAACAACCGGTGCCTGGACCGGCTGGGTTAGCTATACCCTGTCATGGCATCAGCGGTTATTCGCCGGCCTTAACGGGGGACAATGGTTTCCGTACACCTATGACCGGCGACACGTGGTCAGTGCTGTAGTCACGAAAACGACCCGACCCAACCAGCAGCTGACAGCCAATTTTCAGTTTAATACCGGCGCAACCGCCACGCTGCCAACCAGCCGTTTCAGCCTGCCACAACCCGATGCGGGCATCAGTCCCATCTATCAGGGTAGCTTTCAGCAGTACTTTTCGCAGATAGACGTACTGAACACCCGCAATAATTTCCGGCTACCCGCCTACCATCGGTTAGACCTCAGTTACCGGTTCGATAAGGTAAAGAAGCGGGGCACCCGCAGCTGGATTCTGGCCTGTTACAACGTGTATAACCGTAACAATCCGTTTATTGTCTACCTGCAGGACGGTCAGCTGAAACAGTTTAGTCTCTTCACCATTCTTCCCTCAGCCACTTACAGTTATGCATTTTAAGCTATTCTTCATTGGTTTAGTCAGCCTTGGTTTGTGGGGCTGTACCAAAACGATTACGCTGACGCCCCCTGCCTTCGTGCGGGAGCCGGTGGTAGCCGCTTTATTATCGCCGGACAGTACGCTTCAGGTAACGCTCACCTACAGTTACCCAACCACAGGGACTGACGTTACGCCAACGCCCATTCAGAACGCGCGGGTATTCATCGCCGACAACGGGCAACGCCTTACACCATTGGCGGAGCAGCGGCCGGGTGTCTACCGGCTGAATTACCACCCCCAGCCGGGGCATGTCTATGCCTTAACGGCCATTACACCGGAAGGTAAAACACTCACGGCGCAGGACCGGATGCCGGTTGCTCCGGTGTTATCGGTCACGCTAACCGGCCCGAATGCCGGCAATGTGAACAACAACCCTGACATTATTCTGCAAACACAGCCGCTGCCAGCCAACGAGGCCGTGCAATGGCTTTCGGTCTATTTGCGGACGGAGGCGTTCAGTACCCGTCAGCTCACCACAACCATCGAAGGTATTCAGAGCAACAGCCTGTTGCTGGACGAGTTTAACAGTAACCTGTCGGGCTTTAACTATAAACGCTCCTATTGGCCCTACGCCCGGATTACACCCGTAGCGGCAGACGGCCTGACCAATCCGACCATTACGTTCAATACCGGCAATCAGGTGGCAAACCTCAAAAAGCCCGGTGATCGCTACCAGCTAACGATCTGGACGGGAAGCCCGGCATTTGACCGGTATCTGCGCTCGGTGATTACGGCCTACCAAAACCGCATCAGCGATGGGGGTGGCATCGGCGATAACCCATTTGCCCAGCCCTCGCCGGTGGCCGGCAATATATCGGGAGGCCAGGGCGTCTTTGCGGCCTATGTTGCACAGGTAGTGGTATTGAAGGAAGTGAATTAGTTTAACGCCGGATCACCCCCTGCCACTCATATTTATCCATTGAGCTTCGGTCACTGGCATAAATTCCAGTGACTGAAGCGCCCATAATGCACAATTAAGTTAGTTTTGTAGTGTATAACCACCACTACATCCAACTTAACTATTTGTATGTCTTGTCTTATCAAATGTTAAAATGAAAATTCATAGCCTTTCACTCTCATTTTTCTCCTTACTAGTCTTTGTTTGCTGGCTCAATACCAGCAAGGCGGCAATATCCGGAAAACCCAAAGGCGCTGATACCTCTCCTACAATCCGGACATATACAGCCAGGGTCCACCGGACACTAAGCACAGCTAACATGGTTCTGGCTTCCGGCCTCCACAACGGCCCTAACGGAGCACCGGAAGCGGTTGGCCCTACGGATGCCAATGATGACTTTACTAATAAATCCAGCCTTATACCGCCAAACACCACACCAGGCTCCACGATTAATCCCCAATCAGTCGGCTTCACCAACACCGTTGGCAACGGGTTTTCACAGGGGAAAAACATCTCCCTGATTCCCACCGCTCCCGCTCCCACTAATCTGTTACCGGAAAATACCAATGTTACTATATCGTATCAAAGTATCTCAGCTGTTTATATCTACAACGGCTCGGGCTTTACATTCACCGGTGGTACGGGAATAGTGGGCGGCAATCCGGTATCAGCAACCAATCCGGTTCAGATTGCCAGTCTGGCCAGTAACGCAACGGTTTCCTATTCTGTCACGGTTGATTTACCTGCCAATACCCCACTATCTACAGACCCAGGTATCCAACGTGGCTTCCCCGTTACCCTTACGGCCTTCGTTGACAATAATGGCAATGGGACTCCCGATGGAATTGAGGCTACCAATAAAACCATTGACCGCGTATACACGGGTTTTTTACAGCTTCTGAAACAATCACAGGTTCTGGCCGGTACCGGCCCCGCCGTTCAGGGAGCCGACGGCATACTAAATACTTCACCCAAAAAACCGGCACCAGGCAACATTATCCGCTATGAAATCAGTTATCAAAATATTTCCGAACCCGCGTCAAGCTCCGGAAATGTGACGCTTTCTGCGAATAAGGTCGTACTTACCGAAGCGGGCAATGCCGGTGCGAATAACTGGGCAGCAGATAATGATAATGACGGCAAACCTGATACCAGACACTCATTGTCGACGGCTCTTTCTTCGAGTGCTACCATTCAGTATTTCAGCGGCTCGCCGGCCACCAACCTGTTGGGAAGCGAACAGTCGGGCACAACCGCGGCAACTGATGTAACAAAGTATGTATTCACGCAGACCGGCAATGTAGATCCCGGCGTAACACTTACCTTCAGTTTCAATCGTATCGTTAATGAGACGGCAGCAGGTACTTCTATTGATAACGAAGTACCTGCGACATATGAAGACCCCAATAACCCCGGGACAACCATTAATTCTACATCAAACAACGTAACAGTCACTATCGCTGAAATGGCCGGTCTGCGAATAGCGGCCGGAACGTTCATTGACAATAACGGGGGCAGTGTTCAACCCGGCGACCGGCTTCTTTTTCCGTTCACCATCAGCAATGCAGGCAACGATCCGACCCGTGTTCAGTTGCCCGAACAGGCAGGTATAACCGGTCCGGCATCTATCAGTGTGCTGGAATATAGCCTGAATAACGGCACAAGCTGGAGCGCGGTCACGACGGGTGGCGTCACCACACCTTCCCTGTCCGTAACCGGTTCTGTGCTGATGCGTGTTGTGGTCAATGTGAATTCAGGAGCAACAGCAACCCCTCAGCAGGTAATCAAGGTTATCCTGGGAGAGACCAATCCGGCCGAAACAACGGCGAATGCAGGCCGGACGGGATCAGTCAATAACCTGCGGGACGTGTATACAATCGACAATCCGGACGGTACAGCCGACGAAGTGTCGGGTACGCCTGTTAACGGTGTTGTAGAAGTCAGTACGTCCTTATCTGTTGCGGTAGGCCCCAGAAACTATGCACTTGCCACGCTGCTTACTACCCGCACCGCCTACAGCAACAATAATACAGGTAATGACATTACAGATGACCAGCTCACCTATTCGCTTGGTTTACGTGTGGAGTCAACTGATCCTAGCGGCCTGAGTATTACGGCGAACCCATTGGCCGGAACCGATATACCCGGACTTTCCGGAAACAATATTCTGGTTTCCTTTACTATTCCAAACGGTACATCCTTAGCTTCACTACCGACCGCCCCAACCGGCTGGGCATGTGTGTATACCACCTCTCCGGTCAGCACCGCCGCCAATGCAGCAACCTGGACAACAAGCGCTCCGAGCAGTCTGTCAACCATCACACGGGTGGGTTTTGTAAAAGCAACTATCGATGGTAATACAAGTACATTTTTAGCCGCTAACAGTACTAGTATCACCACATTCCCGGTAACCATAATGGTCAGATCCGGTCAAACAGCCCCACTGACTGTGGCTGCCCTAGGACAGGTGTTTGGCAAAACACCCGACACTAATGCACCGGTAATGGACGAGTCCGGAGATCCTAATCCCGGCAACTTCGACGGCCCACTGAACACCATGACTCCTCCGGCAGGTACCGACCTGAACGGCGATGGCGTTCCTGATCAGCTTCCGGCCACTGTTCCGGATGGCTACATCAATGATGATGCGGATCTGACCGCAACCGGAACTGACACCAATGGGAACAACGGAGGTGATCTCAACAATCCGGCGGCCAATGCACAGGGAGAAGCGAACGTTTTCACCGTCAATAGCTTAGGCATCAGCCTTAGCGGTACCCTCGCTATCTGTGCAGGACAGCCGGCCAGCTTTACCCCAGCCATTACCGGAGGAAATGCTCCCTATAGCCTGACCCTCAGCGACGGCACGGCTACCACAGTTCTGTCAAACTATACAATCGGACAAGGAATTGTTGTCAGTCCGGCCGGTAGCCGTACCTATACCGTGGTAGCCCTGAAAGACGCCAACGGCATGTCTACGATGGGTAGCGGGTCGGTAGTGGTTACGGTAAACCCATCCAATGGCGCCTCAATCCGCGACCTGACTTACCTCCCCGACGGAACGACACCTTGTCGCGGCAAATTGACAGCAATAGCCTCAGGGGCTTCATTTGTCGTTACAGGCCCGAAGGGTTATGTCTTCAGCACAGCGTATCGCTCAACCGTTTCCGATGTCAGTCTGATATTTCTTAACATCTATGAAGCAGGTACCTATACACTGCGGGTAAACGACCGGGGCGGCTGCACGTCCGTTACGCGTTCCATCACCATACAGGATTTGTGTACGAAACAGTAAGCTGCCTGAAGATGTAACAGTCAACGGGAGACGTCCCCGATATGGTCTTCGAAACCGTACAGATGAAGGTATGCGATGCAGCCGGTATCTGTACGGTTTCTGCTTTACAAACCTGAGCGTCCGTTGCTTGTCGGCTACCCCAAAGCCCCCCGCTCCAAATCACCCGCATGACCATACCTGTTACGCCGATGGTTGCCCGAAAGAAATAAATACCAGTCAGAAATTGTTATCTTTACTGAGATCAAACAGAAGGGTTTATGTCAACGATTGAGCTGAAACAACATATACATCAGACCATTGAGTCGCTGCCGGACAGCGCCTTGCTTGAAGTTGAGCAATTGCTGAAAAAACTGAAAATCAAGCATACAGCAGCAAATCCCCCCGTGAATCAGCGTCAATTTGGTTTTATGAAGGGTAATGTCATTCATATGGCAGACGATTTTGACGCCCCTCTTGACGATTTTACAGAGTACATGTAGCATGAACTTTCTCTTAGACACACATACTTTTATCTGGTTTTCCGAAGGCGATGAACAACTATCTTCAACGGCACTGACTCTTATTCAAGACCCGAATAACAGAATTTTTGTCAGCACAATATCGGTCTGGGAAATGGCGATAAAAATCAACCTGGGTAAGCTAACGCTCGTCAATCCTCTACAGCAGTTAGTAGCCAACCTCCAGAAACAGCAGATTGAATTGATTACACCGACACTTAATGCCATTTATTCAATCCAAAATCTGCCATTATTTCATAGAGATCCTTTTGATCGTATGTTAATTGCCCTGGCTCTTGATCAAAAGCTTTCGATTATTGGCCGGGATGTTATTTTTGACAGTTACGCCGTATCACGTATTTGGTAACCCCCCGCTCCAGATCACCCGCATGACCATGCCTGTCACGCCGATGGTCTGGAAAAGCTCCAGCCAGTGCAGCTGCTGCGCGCCGAGGTGATCGGTCGGGGATTTGACCTCAACAAACGCGTATTCGCCGGAGTCACGCCAAACCAGCAGGTCGGGAAAGCCGCGGGTATGCTCGCGTACGTTGCGGGCCATTTCCAGCAGAATCAACCGCAGCTGCGCCACATCCAGTACCGCAATCAACTGATTGACCAGTGCCAGCAGGCTATCACTCCAGTCGACCAGCACGTTGGCCATCCCGAATTTAGCGTTGAACATCCGGCCGACATGCACCCGCCAGTCTTCTTTTGTTGCCAGTTCGGCCAGCCGCTTTTTGATCAGTTCTTCCCGCTTCAGGTAAAAATCGGGCAGGTACATGTCCGACGGGGCGCGTTGCAGCGGGTTATGGATCGCCTGCACGCTGGCATCGTAGATAATGTCCCAGAAGACAAGCCCGAACAGCCCGCGCCAGGGATAGTTTTCCGTGAAAGCCGCCTGATAACCCGCGGCCATGTAATGGGCAATAACGCCGGCCTCGACATGGTGCCGGAAACTCGCCGGAATCTGCACCGATTCCGCATCCGACAAAAACCGGGTTGTTGCTTTCCGGCTGCGTTTCTTCAGACCGGTATTCAGTATCTTTTCTTTAAAATCACTGGCAAAGTAGCGTTCTTCAGCATTCTGCGGCGTTTCGGCGATTTCATCGCACAGAGCCAGCGCTTCGTCGACAAGACCGTTTTTGAACAGCAACCGCACCCGCCGCTCACGGGCCGGCACAAGGTCCGACAGCTCGTAGACCGTCAGCGCCTGATCGGGTAGTTTCTGCCGTTCCAGATACGCGCCGACCCGGCAAACCAGCTTCTGATAACTCTGCAGCGCGATGTCGGCCAGGTCGGGCTTGTTCTCGTTCCAGTTCAGGAACCAGTTATAAATATCCTCAGGTGGCGTCTCGCTGTCCCGCAGCTCATAAAACGCCTCATTCGTCAGCGATACCATGAGTTTATCTTCTACCTCCTTACGGGTCTGGAAACGGGCCGTCAGCTTACTTTCGTCATAGCGTTCAAAATTGACCATGCCCAGATCACGGATCACAAACTCCGTCATATCGGCTCCGCGATGACCAAAAAACAGGTATTTGATCATCATCACCTCCACCTCAAAATTAACCTTTACGACCGGCTCCGCCGCCGTCAGACTCCGGACCACCTCCGCAAACGAAAGTTCATGCAGCACATACCGGACAATATCTTCCTTTTTGAGCTTTGCCAGCAGCTTTACTTCTTCAGCCGAAAGCGGCAGTCGTTCCAGTAGCTCAGCTTTTGTGAAAATGGTCAGTATGTCTCCTGCCATGGATTCGTGTGCGACCGATACGTACTCCGCAAAGCCGTTCGCCAATAACTCAGCACCGGCTGCCGTTAAATCAGGGATTTCGGCATAGTGTAGTTTATTTATCCGGAAAAACAGTCCTTTGCGATTGCTGAACCGCACGAAAAGGCACTGAGCGTCTTCGGATAAGGCGCCCAACCGGAGGATAAAGTCTTTTTCGGCCTCGTTTAACAATCCGCCGTACAGTCGTTTGACAAAATCAACGACGTACTGAAAGTTGTTGAGGTAATATCGGGGTGGCAAGATTATTTTCATCGCGGACAGCCTGTAAACCGGACCTGTTTCCGGTTAGGTTCGGGTATAGTCGTCATGGAACGAATACCGTTCCGTTGTACAGGTAAATAACAAAAAAATACGCATATATGTCCCCACACGACATTCTACAGGCCCTTTCTCAGCAGGGTCTGATTGCCGGCAATCAGGCGGATATTATCCGCGATATTGAGGATAAAAAACCCTTTTCGGTGCATTGGGAATTACGGGCGGTGCTGTATGCCGGTGTCGTGTTACTGAGTTCCGGCCTTGGCCTGCTGATTTACGAAAACTACGACCGGATCGGCCATGGTTTACTGCTCGGCGCCATTGGTATACTGTGTCTGGCGTGTTTTGGTTTTGCAGCGTATTACCGCGCGCCGTGGTCGCCCGAGCAGACCCGCAGCCGGTCGCCCTTCGGCGATTACGCCTTGTTGCTGGGCTGCCTGCTCTTTCTGTCGCTCGAAGGCTATGCGCAGTATGAATACAATGTGTTCGGCACCCGCTACGGGTTGGTCACCTTCATTCCGGCGATGCTGTTTCTGGCACTCGCCTATCTGTTCGACCATCGGGGCGTGCTGAGTATGGCATTGACCGCCCTGATTTCGTGGGTTGGCCTGACGGTTCGCCCGCTGGATTTTTTCTTTAAGACCAATTTCTTTGACGAGCGCATTACGCTGTCATCCATTGGTCTGAGTCTGCTCCTGATTGCGGCTGCCTTTCTGCTTGAACGCCGTCGGATCAAAGCCCATTTTACATTCACCTATCTGCTCATGGCCGGTAACCTGTTGCTGGTAGCCCTGGTAGCCGGCATGTTCAATTTTGATACCTGGCGGTTTGTTTACATCATCGCCCTGTTTGGTACCTGCGTGGCCTTTGACCGGTACGCCCGCAACCAGCGGTCATTTTTGTTTTTACTGATGAGTGCGGTTTACGGCTATATCGGCCTCACCTACCTCGTTTTTCATTTTGGAAAACCAGGCAACTACCTGGCCACGTTCTATTTCCTGGTCAGCGGTATCGGGCTGGTTATCTACCTGCTCTACAACCGCAAGGCCGTTAGCTGATCGCCGGCTAAACCCGGATCGCTCTTTCTCTCTTCCGCTCTTTCTCTCTTTATGCAAAAGGCTTACAACATACAGTGGATATATAACAAGGTAATCCGGTTTCAGACCGAACGCTGGCAGGCGCAGGGACTGCTGACACCGGAGCAATGCCAGACCATTTACAAGGCCTACCCGATTGGGTTCCGGCAATCAAATGCCTTCGTCGAAATCGGGGCGTTTTTGTTTACTAACATTGCCGTGGCAGGTGGTTACGCATTACTGGCGCTCGTCATGAGCCCGGCTAATGCCACCGGTAATGCCATCTTCAGCTGCCTGTTTGGCATAGGACTCGTTTTTCTGAATCAGTTTCTCATCAACCGGCAAAGCCTGTACCGCAGTGGTATCGATAATGCGCTGGTAGTGTCATCCGTGGCGCTTATATGCCTCGGCATCAATATCGCCCTGCCCGACCAGACCAGCCTGTGGGCCCGATGCCTGTGGTGCCTGCCGGCCATGATACTGGCCATCTGGTACTACGGCGATACCATCATCACGTTTGTGGCCTGGCTAACGGTATACTGGGCCGTTTTCGACGGGTTGCTGAAGCAGGATTGGGGCAAAGCTATTTTACCGTTTCTGTTCATGGCGCTGTCCCTGTGCATTTATTTTCTGTGCCATTTTGCGTTTATCGTTCCGACGAGAGGTCCCGGCAGACGGGCAGGTGTGTTCAGCCGGACAGCGGGCCGGAGCGCCGGAAAACCCGCAACGGAAGCCATCATGCAGAATCTGGTCTATTACGACGACGCGATCACGATCACACAATGGATTGCGCTGTCGATGCTGCTGATCAGCAGCAATTATTTCATGGTGCGGGAGCTCAATGCACAATTGCTGCGGCCGGTACCCGCCGTTTCGCCGGATATCAGCCTTCCCTGGTTGTTCTGGATCTTTACCTTTCTGATTCCCCTTGGCTATGCCTATATCGGCCTTCGCTACCGCAACCGCGTTTTTCTGATTCTGGCGGCCATCGGCATTGCCGGTGCTCTGGCCACGTTCCGGCATTATCACGGGTTTCTGCCGCTGTCGGTTCACCTGACGTTATGCGGTGTGTTCACCATCGGGTTCGCCGGTTTCCTGATCTGGTTTTTGCGACGGCCGGGCCATGAGACTAAACCGCACGGGTTCACCGACGTTCCCGACGAGGATTCACCCCGTGAATTCTTCCTGAATGCCGAAGTACTGGCCACGATTCAGGCCTCGGCCTCGGTCCACCATCCGGACCCGCTACGCTATGGCGGCGGTGATTTCGGCGGCGGCGGGAGCGGTGGCAAATACTGACCGGCAAAGTTGGCAAATAGACTGATGTTCATGTACCTTGCAGCCTCATCATAAACTAACGACGAATCCGATGAACAAACTTCTTTTACTCTTTTCGTTACTGCTTACGGCGCCGGTTTTTGCCCAGTCAAAAGACGAAACGGCCGTTCGTGCCGCCATCGATCAGATGTTTACCGGCATGCGTAAATCCGACACCACCATGGTTAAATCTGTGTTCGCGCCGGCTGCCTCCTTACAGTCGGTAGCCAAAAATAAAGAAGGAGCGGTCAATGTACGGCAGGAATCCATCCCCGGCTTTATCACCTCTATCGGCAAACAAACCGCCGGTGACCTCGACGAGCGGCTGACGGGCTATGAGATCAAAATTGACGCCGAACTGGCCATTGCCTGGACGCCGTATACATTTTACTACAAAGGTCAGAAAAGTCACTGCGGCGTAAACGTCTTTACGCTGGTAAAAATCAACGGTAGCTGGAAAATTCAGTCGATTATCGATACCCGCCGCCGCGACGGGTGCTAGGCTTTACTGACCAGTCCAGACCGGCGGGCGCTTTTCCAGAAACGCATTCATCCCTTCTTTCGCATCGGCCGTCTGCTGAATCAACTGAAACTGCTGGTGCAAAAAAGCCTGCTGCTGATCCGGTGGCAGGCTTTTCAGTTGCTGATAGGCCCGTAAACCAAACTGCATGGCGGCAGGCGAATACTGCTTTAATTCCGTTACCAAATCCGCAACGGCAACATTCAGTTCCGGAAAGCGAACAACCTGCGTTACTAAACCTAATCCGGCAGCATCCTGTGCCGATAGTGTCCGGGCACGTAGGCAGAGGTCCAGCACCGCACGGGCGGGCATGATCTCCATCAGACTAGCCATCACCTGAAACGGGAAAAGGCCCCGCTTTACCTCCGGCAGGCTAAACGCAGCGTTTTCTGCGGCCACAACATAGGTACTCCCCGCCACCAGCAAAAACCCACCGGCATAGACCGGCCCCTGCACCCGCGCAATACAGGGTTTATGCAACCCGGCCATCAACTCGCCAAGCCTGACCGGCCCCGACGGCTCCGGCACACTTGACTCCTCCATATTACCGCTCACCAGGCTTTTCAAATCCATCCCCGCACAAAACGTATCGCCCTCAGCCGCCAGAACAACCAGCCATACGTCAGTCAGGTAATGCGCGCAGGCCATGGCATAGGCCAGTTCATTCAGCATGGGCGGGTGCAATGCATTCTTTTTTTCCGGCCGGTTCAGCGTAATGGTAAACACATGTCCGGCAAGCGTTGTCCGGACAAACCGCAGTTGTGTCAGCCGGCCGGTATCTATCTGATTCTCTGAATAAAGCATGGGTTTTAGGCAATATAGTTACCAAACTATTTATGTAACGTTTCAGATAATATAATTAACATTTTTCAGTTAAAGAATCAGAAACTTCCACGTAATAAACACCGCATGCCATGAAATTTCTTACCACTACCTTTCTTTTTCTATGTCTTGCTTACCACGCCTCAGCCACACACCTGCTCGGGGGCTATATCCAGGCAAAGCCCGTCAATGGATTGCAGTATGAAGTCACGGTTACCCTGTTTATGGACGGGATAAGAGGCGCGGAGGCCATACGTGCGTCTTCTGAAACGAGGGTATGTTTTGGGGACGGAACAACCGGAACGGTTCCCAGAATTTCGGTCACCGATTTCAGAAATGATCCGGCGATAAAAGTCAATGTTTACCGGACAATACACACTTTTCCGGGAACCGGTAGTTATTACCTGACTATTTCGGAACAAAACCGGACTGTAACAATGAACTTCCGCGACGGAGAGATGGTACCGTTAGGACTTAACACCACATTGCGTATTGATAACCAAACCAATACGACTCCCCAAATCGCATTACCTGACAACATCTTTCAGGCAGCGGTCAATCAACGGACTATTTTTAACTTCCCCGTTACCGATACGGAAGGCGATAGTCTGGCCTACGTTTTAATCCGGCCGGCTGCCAGCAAAAATAACTGTGAACAGGCTATGCAGACGGTTTCCAGCTATTTATATCCGAATGAATTTTCACGTCAAGGGACGTTTAAACTCAACAGCCGGACGGGACAACTGATCTGGGATGCCCCTACTGCACAAGGGAGTTATACCTTTGCTATGCTGGTGCGGGAGTTCCGGCGAGGTGTTTTTCAGAGTGAGACGCGGTTTGAAATGATCATGCAGGTGACGGATAAACAGCAGACCCCGCAACCATTGCCACCCTATGAACCGGTTGTTGAACAGGCGCTTGTGCTCGGTATATCGGAACTGAGTCCGGAAACGCCCCTGACGCTTCAGGTATATCCCAATCCCGCACAGGATCAGGTAACGGTTCGTCTCAACTCACAAAAACCATCGAAACCCCGTTTCCAGCTGATAAATCAGAACGGACAGTTGTTAGATGATGTACGCATCGAAACGCCCCGCAACGAGCACGATCAGCGGTTTGATATTAAGCATCTGCCCGCCGGTTTGTATTTTATTCAGGTCGAAAGCGACGGCCGGTTTGTGCGGCAGAAACTAATCCGGCAATAAAAAACAGAAGGGGCTTTCGGAGCCCCTTCTGTTTTATTGAAGCATTTTCAGTAAGCTTGTCAGCTTGTCTTTCAAATCTTTACGATCGACAATGAAGTCGAGGAAGCCGTGATCAAGCACAAACTCGGCGCTCTGGAAGCCTTTCGGTAAATCTTTGCCGATGGTTTCGCGGATAACCCGCGGACCGGCAAAGCCAATCAGCGCACCCGGCTCGGCAATATTAAAATCGCCCAGCATGGCAAAGGAAGCCGTAACGCCACCGGTTGTCGGGTCTGTCAGGAGCGACACATACGGAATTTTGGCTTCGGCCAGCAGCGCCAGCTTAGCCGATGTTTTGGCCATCTCCATCAGCGAGA
>NZ_CAMFHL010000002.1 GCF_945952095.1 uncultured Arsenicibacter sp.
ATTCATTGGTATCGTAATCGCCCGGAATCCAGAACGTTTTGTGATCGCCGGTGAGGGAAAACTGCGTTAGTTCATCGGCCACGACAAAGTGGCTCAGGTTGGCCTGTTTCGGGAATTCATACCGGAAACCAAGGCCGTCGTTGAACAGGCGGAACCGCACCAGCACGTCAACCGGTGTGGCAGTCTGCGTCCGGACCGTAACGGCCAGCTCGTGGTGATGGTCCCTGATCTGACTGACTTCGCCCCAGACGGGTTTCCAGGTGTCATCGTGGCGGGACGAATCGATGCTGACAACCGAAAACCGGGACAGTGTCATGGCCGGTTTGCTGAACGTAAAGCCAAGTGTTGATGGCTGAATGACGGGTTTATTTTTGTACGTAAGCTGATACGTGAGCTGACCCTGCGCGCTGGCCGATACGGTAAGGCGGAATGTGCGGTCGGGCGATGAGATCACGGCCGTACGCTGTGCGTGGCTCTGCAGGCTGAGCAGCAGGCAGGCCATCCATAAAATTCGTTTCATCGATAAGATAGGTTAAGAGAACCGGCTGAAAGATAACGGATTTGCGGAGAATGGAGAACCGGCTGACAGGAAACCGGTTCTCTTTTTTCGTGTAAAAGGGGCCGGTACGATAGGATTGACGGAGGCAGCTACTTGAGGATCGTTCTGTCTTGCCTAACTTGCCGCTAATCCAACGAAGCCGCACATGCAGACTGAACCACCAAATCCATACAAAGATGTACTATTTGGCGTTGCCATCGGCGATGCGTTAGGCGTTCCGGTCGAGTTTAAAAGCCGCGACGCTATCTGGCGGACACCCGTGCTCGACATGATGGGGTATGGCACCTATAACCAGCCGCCCGGCACATTTTCGGACGACAGCACCATGACCTTCTGTCTGGCAGAGGCCTTGACCGGCGACTTTACCCTTGACCGCGTCGCGCAGTATTTTGTCGATTGGGTGCAACGCAATTACTGGACTGCCCACAACGAGGTGTTCGACATCGGGATTGCTACCCGTCAGGCAATTGACCGGCTGGCCAATGGGGTGCAGCCTGAGCTGGCGGGTGGCATGAGCGTAGACTCAAACGGTAACGGGTCGCTGATGCGGATTTTGCCGCTGCTCTTCTACATTGCCGAAATGCCGGCCGAAGCGCGTTTCCGGCTGACAAAGCAGGTGTCTTCCATCACCCATGCGCATATCCGGTCGGTGATTGCCTGCTTTTACTACCTCGAATACGCCCGCTTACTGCTGAAAGGCAACGACAGGTTTACGGCTTACCGGACGCTGCAAACAGCATTGCCGCCCTTTTTTCAGTCGCTTTCCATAAACCCCAAAGAAATCGCCATGCTCGACCGGTTGCTGAAAGGCGACATTGAGCAGCAGCCGGAGACTGATATTTTTAGCAGCGGTTATGTGATTCATACCCTTGAAGCCAGCATCTGGTGTTTGTTGACAACAACTTCCTATCGCGAGGCAACCCTGAAGGCGGTCAATCTGGGCTTCGATACGGATACTACGGGAGCCGTCACGGGCGGACTTGCCGGGCTACTGTATGGGTTTGCTACTATCCCGCCGGAATGGGTTGCGCAGCTAGCCCGGAAAAACGACATCGACGAGCTGGCGGACCGCATGCAGGCAAGGTTGGGTTAAATCAATGACGTTTTCCTTTTTGACTACCGGTTGCACATCCGCAGACGTTACCTTTGCGCCATGAAACCGGTAGGCTGCCTGTTGATGGGACTTTATTTGCTGATGCTTTCGGTGCTCCCCTGCGCCGACGGGGCATTGCATGTAAAGGTATCTGCCAGCCTGCCCGCGCAGATTATGCCCGACGGGCACGACCATGACCAGCATCAGGCTGCCGGTGACCTTTGCTCGCCCCTGTGTACCTGTGCGTGCTGCGGAACAACCATTCTCCCGCTGACCTTATTTGCCTTTACCTGCACGCCGCCCGCTGCTTCGGTTCATCAAGTGCCGGTGACAGGCACTGCAGCGCTCCCGGATGTTGCCTTATCCCTCTGGCAACCACCCAAAATCAGCTAAGACAGGATTAGTGTGCCCATACAAATCCGTAACCAGACCGGTTACGACTCAAACGGGCGTGTGTCTCATTCGTTATCTTAGCCCATTCCCATCATGCTGGATGCTGTCATCCGCTATTCCATTCAGAATAAGCTCATTATCGGGGTGCTTACGCTGGCGTTGGTGATTTGGGGGAGTTATTCACTTTCCCGCTTACCGATTGACGCCCTGCCTGATATTACGAATAATCAGGTGCAGGTAATCACCCAAAGTCCGGCTCTTTCGGCACTCGATGTCGAACGGCTGATTAGTTTTCCGGTCGAACAGGCAATGGCGACGTTGCCGGACCTGGTCGAAGTACGGTCGATTTCCCGGTTCGGGCTGTCGGTCGTAACCATTGTTTTTGACGACGATGTTGATGTGTATTTTGCCCGTCAGCAGGTGTTTGAACGGGTACAACAGGTGCGTTCGCAGATTCCGGAGCAGGCCGGTATGCCTGAATTATCGCCGGTAACGACGGGCCTTGGTGAAATTTACCAGTATGTCCTCAAGGCAAAACCCGGCTACGAAAAACAGTACACGCCCATGGAACTCCGTTCCATTCAGGACTGGATTGTCCGCCGGCAATTGCTGGGGACCAAAGGCGTGGCGGATGTCAGCAGCTTTGGCGGTCTGCTGAAACAATACGAGGTGGCCGTTGATCCGCAGCGGCTTCGCTCGGCGGGTGTATCGATGGACGAACTCTTTACGGCCCTCTCAAAAAACAATCAGAATGCGGGCGGGGCTTATATCGACCGGCGTCCGAATGCGTGGTTTATCCGGTCGGAGGGGTTGATTAAATCGCTGGATGACATCGGCAAAATTGTTGTTAAACGCACCCCCGGCGGCATGCCGGTCCATGTCCGGGATGTGGCGCAGGTACAGTTCGGCCACGCCATCCGGTACGGCGCTATGACACGGAACGGCGACGGCGAAGTTGTCGGGGCTATTGTGATGATGCTTAAAGGCGAAAACTCGTCGGAGGTGATCGGCAATGTCAAGGCTCGGATTGCCCAGATCCGTAAATCCCTGCCCGAAGGCGTTGAGATTCATGCGTTTCTGGATCGTACCAAACTCGTCAACCGCGCCATCGGTACCGTTGGGCGGAACCTCATTGAAGGCGCTTTGATTGTGGTCTTTGTGCTGGTGCTGATGCTGGGCAACTGGCGGGCGGGGCTGATTGTGGCTTCGGTAATTCCGTTGGCCATGCTGTTTGCCGTTTCGCTGATGAACGTTTTCGGCGTCTCCGGCAACCTCATGAGCCTCGGCGCGATCGACTTCGGCCTCATCGTCGACGGCGCCGTCATCATCGTCGAAGCCACACTCCATCACTTTAAAATGCGAAAGGCCGGGCCGTCGTACGGTGAAAGAGTGAAAGAGCGGGGTGCGCCGGCACAGAGTAAAAGCGAAGGCCAAAGCAGAAGCTCAGACACTAAAAGCGATATCAAAAGCGCTGACAAAAATCACTCTTTCACTCTTCCACCCTTTCGCTCTTTAACAGACGAAGACGTCTATCACGCGGCGAGCCGGATACGGTCGTCGGCGGCGTTTGGTGAGATTATTATTCTGATTGTGTATCTGCCGTTGCTGGCGCTGGTGGGCATTGAAGGAAAAATGTTCCGCCCGATGGCCCAGACGGTGGCCTTTGCCATTTTCGGGGCGTTTGTGCTGTCGCTGACATACGTGCCCATGCTCTCTGCGCTGCTGCTGGGTCGGGAACCGGATAAAAAGACCGTTTCTGACCGGATAATGGACTTTTTTCATCGTCTGTATGAACCGGTGATCCGGTGGGCACTCGGGCATCGGAACCTGGTGGCCGGAATTGCCGCCGGGCTGCTGGCAGGCGCGCTCTTTGTGTTCAGCCGGTTGGGAGGCGAGTTTATCCCGCAACTGGACGAAGGCGATTTTGCCGTCGAAACGCGGGTGATGACCGGTGCGTCGCTGGCGCAGTCGAGTGATGCGTCACTGAAAGCGGGCCGCGTGCTGACCGAACACTTTCCGGAAGTGATTGAAACCATCGGCAAGACCGGCGCCGGCGAAATTCCGACCGATCCGATGCCGATTGAAGCCACCGACCTGATGGTGATTCTGAAGGACCGGAGCGAGTGGACCTCGGCCGGTAGCCGCGAAGAGCTGATGGAAAAAATGGCGGCAAAATTAAAGCAGGTGCCGGGTGTGAGCTTTGGCTTTCTGCAACCCATTCAGATGCGGTTCAGCGAGCTGATTTCGGGCGTGAAGCAGGATATTGCCGTTAAACTCTACGGCGAAGACCTGACTACGCTGGCCGACTATGCCGCCCGCATCGGCCGGATTGCCGGAACCGTTGAGGGAGCAACCGACCTCTACGTTGAACAGGTGTCGGGCCTGCCGCAGATTGTTGTCAGGTTCGACCGTGATGCACTGGCCCGGTTCGACCTGTCGATTGAGGAAGCCAACCGGTATTTGCAGGCGGCTTTTGCGGGCGCTCCGGCGGGGCAGGTATATGAGGGCGAACGCCGGTTTGATCTGGTGGTGCGGTTGCAGGAAAAAAACAGGCAACGTCTGGAAGATGTTCAGAATCTGCTGATCACAACCGTTGACGGACAGGCAATTCCGTTGAGTCAGATTGCACAGGTGTCGTTTCAGAACAGCATCAATCAGGTACAGCGCGACGATGCCAAACGGCGGATTACGGTAGCGTTCAACGTGCGGGGGCGCGATGTCGAAAGCGTGGTGACCGAACTACAGCAGAAGATTGCCGGTCAGCTGACGTTACCTGCCGGGTATTACGTGACCTACGGAGGGCAGTTTCAGAATTTACAGGAAGCCAAAGACCGGCTGAGTGTAGCCGTGCCGGTAGCGCTCGGGCTGATCTTTCTGCTGCTCTTTCTGACGTTCCGCTCGGTGCGGCAAAGCCTGCTGATTTTTACGTCTATTCCGCTGGCGGCCATTGGCGGTGTGGCGGCCTTGTGGGTCCGGGATATGCCCTTCAGTATTTCAGCCGGGGTAGGTTTTATTGCCTTGTTCGGGGTCGCTGTACTAAATGGTATTGTGCTGATGGGGGAATTCAACCACCTGAAAGCCAATACGGATCTGACCCTTACCGAACGGATCCTGCAAGGGACGGCCAACCGGCTGCGCCCCGTTCTGATGACGGCACTCGTCGCTTCGCTGGGTTTTCTGCCCATGGCGCTGGCAACAACCGCCGGAGCCGAAGTACAGCGTCCGCTGGCGACCGTCGTCATCGGTGGCCTGATCTCGGCTACGCTCCTGACACTGCTGGTATTACCCTGTCTGTACTGGTGGGAGCAATCAACCGGAACATCCGAACCCCAAACCTCTGAAACGACTATCCAATCATGAAATATATACTGTATGTAATGCTGGCCGGGCTGCTGCTTTGTCCGGGTTGCCAGTCTGATCAGAAAGCAGAACACGAAGATGAGCATGTCGCCGGTGAACCGGCCGCGCACGAACATGAACCCGCCGATCTGGTGGCGATGACGTCCGATCAGCAGCGTATCGGCGGGGTCGAACTGGGGGCTGTCAGCTACCGGAGCCTGGGGCAGCTGTTACAGGTCAACGGCCGGCTGGCTGTGCCGCCCCAGAGTCAGCTGACGATTTCTGCGCTCCAGGGTGGTTTTGTGCGCCGGATAGCCCTGCTGCCGGGACAGCCTGTACGCAAAGGACAGGTCCTGGCCTTGATTGAAAACCCGGACCTGATTCAGTTACAGCAGGAGTACGCCGAAAACCACAGCCGCCTGACCTATCTGGAGGCCGAATATGCCCGTCAGCAGGAGCTCAGCAGGGAAAATGTGAGCGCCATGAAGGTGTTGCAGCAGACACGGGCCGATTTGCAGGCAACCAAAGCAACGGTAACGGGGCTTGGCCAGCGGATTCAGCTGGTTGGCTTATCGGTGCAGCAGGTGTTGCAGGGGAAGTTCAGCGCGGTCTATGCAGTGGTAGCGCCGGCTTCGGGGGCGGTTACGTCAGTTTTAGTCACAGCTGGCCAACACGTTCAGCCTGCCGATGTTATAGCACAGGTACTGAGCCGTGACGGGCTGTATGCCGAACTGACGGTTTTCGAAAAAGATGTGCCGGCACTGCGCGAAGGGCAGCGGATTCGTATGCAGCTGGCAAACGAAAACGGCCGTGAGCGGACAGGGCAGATAACGTACATTAATCCGGTGGTAGACGAGCATCGGGCAGCCCGCATCGTGGCCCGGCTCGATCAGCAGGACGGCCGGTTAATGCCCAATACGTTCCTGAAAGCAACGCTTGATCTTGGCAACAGCCGCGTAACGGCCTTGCCCGAAGAAGCGATTGTGTCGCTGGAAGGCAAAGAGTATATTTTTATCGCCACGGATGAGAAAATGCCGGAGGCCCATGCGCATGACCATGAGGAATCGGCCGGAAAGCATGAAGAGCACGACGAACATGACGAAGCGCATCAGACGTTCCGGCGCGTACCCGTTCGCCGGGGCGTTACCGAAAGCGGTTTTTCGCAGGTTATTCTGCCCGCCACCATTGACGTGCGCAAAACGCGGGTGGTGCTTAAAGGAGCCTATACACTCCTGTCAATGCTCAAAGCCGCAGGCGGCGAAGAAGAGGGCCACGCGCATTAATCCGTACCGGGTGGTACGATACATGATTTAATAACAACGGTTTATGAACAGTAATAGAACGAATAAATCCGGTGAAAAGGAAATGCCGACAGACCATGATCACGAAGAGCACGATCATGACCACAACCACGATCATGGCCATACCCATGAGCACGGCGGTATTTTCGGACCCAATACCGAATTGATTTTTGCCGGTTTATGTGCGCTAAGTCTGGCTATTGGTTTCGGCCTTTCAGTTGTCGGCGGCATACCGGCCTGGGTCAGTCTGGCGCTGTATGGACTGGCCTACTTTTTCGGCGGTTTTTTCACAGCGAAGGAAGCGGTTGAAGCCATCCGGCAGGGCAAATTTGAGATTGATTTTCTGATGCTGGTGGCTGCGGCGGGGGCCGGAGCGCTGGGCGAGTGGGCCGAAGGAGCGTTGCTGCTGGCCTTGTTCAGCATTGGCCATGCGCTGGAACATTATGCCATGAACCGGGCCCGTAAGTCGATTGCAGCCCTTGCCGATCTGAGTGCTAAAACGGCCACGGTCCGGCGCAACGGCACGACAACCGAGGTGGATGCCGGTACCTTGCAGGCGGGCGATGTGATCGTGGTGAAACCAAACAGCAAAATTGCCGCTGACGGGGTGGTTATCAACGGGACCGGTTCCGTCAACCAGGCACCGATTACCGGCGAAAGCGTGCCGGTCGATAAGCAGCCGGTTCCGGAGGGACAAACGGACTGGAATAAGGCAAAGCCCGAAAACCGCGTTTTTGCCGGGACCATCAACGGCACGTCGGTACTTGAAGTATATGTCACAAAAGCCGCCGGCGATTCAACCTTGTCGCGGCTGATTAAGCTGGTAAATGAAGCCGAATCGCAGCAGTCACCGACGCAGCAGTTTACGGATCGCTTCGAAAAGTGGTTTGTGCCGGCCGTGCTCATTCTGGTTGTTGCCCTTTGTTTCGCTTTTCTGGTGATTGACGAACCGTTTTCGGTCAGTTTTTACCGGGCCATGTCGGTGCTGGTGGCTGCCAGTCCGTGTGCGCTGGCCATTGCGACACCCTCGGCCGTACTGAGCGGCGTGGCCCGTGCTGCCCGCGACGGTGTGCTCATCAAGGGTGGCCGCCCGCTGGAAGACCTGGGGGAGCTTACTGCCCTGGCCTTTGATAAAACCGGTACCCTTACGCAGGGCAAACCGACGTTGCAGAAAGTGGTCCCCTTGTCCGGCGATGAAACTACGTTGCTGGCGCTGGCGGCGGCGGTTGAGGGGCTGAGCGACCACCCGCTGGCGGCGGCCATTGTGAAGGGAAGTATGGAGCGATTGGGTAATCACCCCTTGCCGGAAGCCGTGAACCTGAAGGCACTTACCGGCCGTGGCGTACAGGCCGAGGTAAATAATGAACCCGTTTTTATCGGAAATAAAGCCCTGTTTGACGAGCAACAGACACTGACCGGTGAGGTACGCCAAAAAGCTGATGCACTGGAAGCCGGCGGGTATACCGCCATGATCGTCCGGAAAGGCGATGTATTTGTGGGTATGCTGGGAGTGATGGATACACCCCGCCCCGAAGCAAAAGCAACGCTGACGGCCCTGAAACAGGCCGGTATCCGCCGGATGGTGATGCTCACCGGCGATAACCAGCGGGTTGCTACTGCCATTGCCACCGAAGTCGGGTTGACGGACGCCTTCGGTGATTTGCTGCCCGAAGCCAAGGTACAGGCGGTAAACCAACTGCGGCAGCAGGAAGGGAAGGTCGCCATGATCGGCGATGGCGTAAACGATGCGCCTGCGATGGCGAAAAGCACCGTCGGCATAGCGATGGGGGCCGCCGGATCGGATGTGGCCCTGGAAACCGCCGACATTGCGCTGATGGGGGATCAATTAGACAAACTGCCGTTTGCCATTGGCCTGAGCCGTTCGGCGCGTCAGATAATTAAGCAAAATCTGATTATCAGTCTGGGCATGGTGGTGATCCTGATTCCGCTGACGATTCTGGGCATTGCGCGGATCGGTCCGGCGGTCATTGCTCATGAGGGCTCAACGCTGGTCGTGGTGTTCAATGCGCTGCGGCTGCTGGCGTATAAAAAATAAAGGCTTTCTAAACTCCCCGGAAGTTCAAAACTTCCGGGGAGTTCGCTAATTTCCCGACATGAACCCAAACCCCATTGCCATACAGCGGCTGCACAGCCAGCAACTGACAGCGTCCGTCCGGACATCCGCTTCTGATGTAGTACGCTGGATGGGAGCCATGCAGGCGCAGGATTATGACATGGCTAAATGGGGCATCGGAGTTCGGCTACCCGGCAGCACCGAGGCACAGATTGAGGCCGCGCTCAACCGGGGCGACATTGTCCGGACACACATCCTGCGGCCCACCTGGCATTTTGTCGCGGCCGACGATATTTACTGGATGCTCGACCTGACGGCGCCGCATGTCAAACGGGCGCTGGCCGGGTACCTGCGCAGGCAGGAACTGGATGAACCCGTTTTACAAAAAAGCGGCAGCATCATTGAGCACGCCCTTGACGGGCAACAGTACCTGACGCGCGAAGAAATCAGGACGCTGCTGCAACAGGCGGGTGTTCCGACCAACGATCTCCGGTCGGCAAACATCATGTTCTGGGCTGAGCTGAACGGGCTGGTCTGCAACGGGCCGCGCCGTGGTAAAGTCCAGACATACGGGCTGTTGCGGGAGCGCGTACCGGTAGTGAAGCGGCTGGACCGTGACGAAGCCCTCGGCGAACTGGCGACGCGGTATTTTACCAGCCACGGACCGGCTTCGCTCCGTGATTTCGTGTGGTGGTCAGGGCTGGGCGTGACCGATGCCCGCAAAGCCATACAGCTGGCAGGAGCCGCCCTGGCGTCACGGACTATCGGGGATATCGTTTACTGGATGAGTCCCGAAAGCCTTGATAAACAGTCATTAGCCGGGCAGCTTATTCATTTTCTGCCCGCCTTTGACGAGTTCATGGTCAGCTACACCGACCGTTCGGCGTCCATAGACCTGAACCATGCCAGACAGGCAATGACCGGCAACGGCATTTTCTGGCCAATCATCGTCCTTGACGGCCAGGTAATTGGTGTCTGGAAGCGGGCGGTTAAGCCTAAGCATGTTCAACTGGAGCATTCATTTTTTACTGCACAATCAGAAGACCTGATTCGTCATATTCAGGAGCATAGTACGCCTTACAGTGCATACTGGCAGTTGCCGGTCCGGTTTAAATAACAGACGGCTTTAACCTTCCAGGAAGTTAAAAACTTCCTGGAAGGTTAAAGCCTGAAACTAATTTTAAGATAACATCCTATAATCTTCGGGGAAAATAGCATACGTGATAGGGGTTTATTACCATTAATTTTGGGTTTTATGCTATTTGTATTCCCATGTCTTTCGGATCCCGTATTTTTCGTTTCCTGGCACAAGGGTGCGTTTCAGCGCTGGTAGTGCTGCCGGCCGGTGCACAGACCAAAGCGCTGGTTGATGCATCACAGAGTAAATATGTCCGGCTGCGGGGCGTTGATATGCAGCAGGTTAGCTGGACAACCGGCTTCTGGGCCGATCGTTTCCGCGTATGCCGCGACTCGATGGTGCCGCAACTCTGGAATACCTACACCAGCCCGACAATCAGCCATTCGTTCCGGAATTTTGAGATAGCCGCCGGTCTGGAAAGCGGTAACTTTAAGGGCCCTTCGTTCCACGACGGCGATTTCTACAAAACCCTGGAGTCGATGGCGGGTATGTATGCGCTCACCAAAGACCCGAACATTGAGAAAGAAATGGATCGGGCCATTGCCGTAATCGGTAAGGCGCAGGCCCCGGATGGATATATCTACACCAAAGCCATTATTCAGCAAAAGAAAACGGGAGACAAGAAGATGTTCGATGATAAGCTCAGCTTTGAGGCGTATAACTTCGGACACCTGATGACGGCTGCCTGCGTCCATTACCGGGCAACCGGAAAAACGACCCTGCTCGACATTGCCCGCAAGGCCACCGATTTCCTGATTAGTTTTTACAACACGGCGTCGCCGGAGCAGGCGCGGAATGCCATCTGCCCGTCGCACTACATGGGGATTACCGAAATGTACCGGACCACCCGCGACCCGAAATATCTTGCGTTGGCGCAGAAGCTGATTGACATCCGGGGCCTGACCGACGGCACTGACGATAACTCCGACCGCGTTCCGTTCCGGCAGATGAAAAAGGTGATCGGCCACGCCGTACGGGCCAACTACCTGTTTGCGGGGGCGGCCGATGTCTTTGCCGAAACGGGCGACAGCACGTTGTTGTCCACCCTCGACCTGATGTGGGACGACGTTGTGAACCGCAAAATGTACGTAACCGGCGGATGTGGTGCCCTGTACGATGGGGTGTCGCCGGAGGGCACGTCGTATAAGCCCGATACGGTGCAGAAAGTGCATCAGGCCTACGGCAAGGCCTATCAGCTGCCGAACCATTCGGCCCATAACGAAACCTGCGCCAACATCGGCAGCCTGCTCTGGAACTACCGCATGCTCCAGATTACGGGACAGGCCCGCTACGCCGATGTGATGGAACTGGCCTTGTACAACAGCATTTTATCGGGCGTCAGTCTGGACGGAACCCGTTATTTCTATACCAATCCGCTGAGCGCTTCCGACAATTATCCGTATACTCTGCGCTGGATGGGCGGGCGTCAGCCCTACATCCGGCTCTCGAACTGTTGCCCGCCGAATACCGTGCGGACCATTGCCGAGGTAAGCAATTACGCGTACAGCCTGTCCGACCAGGGCGTCTGGCTGAATCTCTACGGAGCCAATACACTGAATACGACGCTGGCCAACGGCGA
The DNA here is from genome assembly GCF_945952095.1 of uncultured Arsenicibacter sp. GTDB lineage: Bacteria > Bacteroidota > Bacteroidia > Cytophagales > Spirosomataceae > Arsenicibacter. Next base: position 11,477 of record NZ_CAMFHL010000002.1, read on the forward strand.
ATCGCTGAGCCTGCGGCAGGAAACCAATTACCCGTGGGATGGACAAATCACGATACGGATTGATAAGGTTCCGGCCGGTCAGTTCGGCGTATTTGTCCGGATTCCGGGATGGTGCAGGGGCGCGGCGGTCAAAGTCAATGGTATAGCGGTGGCTGGTGCGATAAAAGCAGGCGAATATTTTGCCATCCGCCGGAGCTGGAAAGCAGGCGACCGGATAGACCTGGACCTGCCGATGCCGGTGGCCCTGCTCGAATCGAATCCGCTTGTGGAAGAAACCCGCAATCAGGTAGCGGTAAAGCGTGGCCCTGTGGTCTACTGCCTCGAATCGGTCGATAATCCGGCGGTAAAAGTCCGTGATCTGGCTTTATCGCTGAAATCCGGATTAAAACCGCAGCCAATGACGATCAATCAAACACCGCTGATGGCCTTAACGGGCACTGCTGCCGTATTGACTAAAACGGACTGGAGTAACCAATTGTACCGTGAAGTAGCTGCCGGTGCACCTGCCCAAACGCAGGTTCGCCTGATCCCGTACTTTGCGTGGGCGAACCGTGGTAAATCGGAAATGGAAGTCTGGATTCCGCTCGTACGCTGATCGCTCCGGCCTAACCAAGAACTGTTATGAATGCAACGAAAGGATTTATTCCGGTAATGCTTACACCCTTCCACGAGGACGGGGCCATCGACTATAAGGCGCTGACCGCCCTGACCGAATTCTATCTGGAGTCGGGCTCGGCCGGCTTGTTTGCCAATTGTTTGTCGAGTGAGATGTTCGAACTGACCGAAGCGGAGCGGCTGCAGATCATCCGGCATGTGTTGTCGGTGTCGGGCGGGCAGGTACCGGTGGTGGCCACGGGAACCTTTGGCGGCCCCATTGCCCAACAGGCTGAATTTGTCCGCAAAGTGGCTGATCTGGGTGTCGATGCCGTGATCCTGATAACGGGCTTACTGGCCGCGCAGCAGGATACGGATGCCGTTTTTGAAGACAACGTTTTTCAGTTACTCGATCAGACCGGGGATGTGCCGGTTGGCTTCTATGAATGTCCCGTACCGTATAAACGCCTGATTACCCCGCGTCAGCTGGGTCAGTTTGTGGATACAGGACGGGTGATTTACCACAAGGATACCTGTCTGGATATCAGCCTGATCCGCGAGAAACTGGCGCTGGCGAAGAATCCGGCGTTCGGGTTGTATGATGCCTATATGGTGCATGCCGTGGAGTCGCTGAAAGCAGGGGCCGCCGGTTTATCGTGCATTCAGGGCAATTTCTTTCCGGAGCTGATTGTGTGGCTATGCGAACATTACGATCAGGAAGGGCTGAGCGGGGAAGTGGCCCGTGTGCAGCAGTTTATGATCGACAGCATGGACGCGATTCACGACGTATATCCGACCGTATCAAAGTATTTCCTGCAACAGCGCGGTTTTGCGCTATCGACCTATACCCGCCGCGACGTGGGTACGTTTACGCCTGCGGTTCAGGCCCGTGTCGATCAGCTGCTGCTTGATTTCAACGCCCTGAAGGAAAGCATTCAGCTGGAACTGGCTATTTAATTTTATTGAGGTATTTCCGTTTATACTCCAACGGGGTCAGACCGGTAACTTTTTTAAAGTGCCGGTAAAAGTTCGAGACGTTGTTAAACCCGCACTCGAAGCAAATGACCTCCGTTGGGGTTTTTGTTTCCACGAGCGCCCGGCACGCGTGGCTGATCCGGATTTCAATCAGAAAGTCATAATACGACTTGTTGGTCATGAGTTTGAAATACCGGCAGAACGAGGTGACACTCAGGTTGCTGATCGACGAAATTTCTTCGAGCGTAATGTCTTTTTTGTAGTTCGACAGTGTGTAGTTGCACACCTTGTTGAGCCGGATAGTATCGGCTTCGTTGGATTGGTAAAAAACGTGCTGTCCCGTAACGATCGTGCTGTAGTCATCGGTTTCGGCCAGCGTTTTCAGGATCGATAGCAGCAGAATGATGCGGTCGAGGTTGGTTGCCGTGAGGGAGGCGCTCATGAGTGCGGCCAGTTTGTCCCGTGTTTCACCGGTAATGACCATACCGCTTTTGGCCTTCTCAAATAATTTCGGAATCAGGTAGGCTTCGGGTAGTTTCAGCAGGTCCTCGCCCAGATAGTTGGGCAGAAACTGAATCACAATAACCTCCACATTCAGGTCCGGATTCCCCTGAAAATACGCATCGGCACTTCGCCAGGTATGCGGCAGATTCTCGCCGACCAGCACAATTTCCCCGTGTGAAAAGTTGCTGATCTTATCACCGATAAACCGGACGCCTTCTCCCTTCAGAATGTAATGCAGCTCCAGCTCGGGGTGGTAATGCCAGATGTTTTTAAAGTGCGGCAACGCATCGTGTCGCACCGTAAATGAGCTTTCATGCTTAACGGTTAATTTACGGAATAAGGGCTTCATACTGGCTTAGGGGTAAAAGACAGACTCGATTCTAGTATCTTGTACAAGTGTGTAAAATCAATTCCGGCTGTCAAAATTCATACATTTTACCTGAAATATACTCACTTTTAATGCGGATTTACAGTGGCAATAAAGAGAAGATATCGACAAGTTGTTGATTTTCAGCAAGTATTGTCAGTGTCTTGCGGGTCTGGACTATTCTGATTACCCGAAGACATTAAATATGAATCTAAAGGCCCGGAGTAGTACAAATATAATAATCTAAATGACGGCTATGGTAATTTCCTATAATAAATTGATAAAAACTTGTATTAATCTCGGTTGTAATAAGTTGAAATTTGTACTGTATTGTAGAAAAATAGTGTTTAACGGTGAAGAAATCCTGTCTGTTGCTTATTTTTTGCCTGTTGGCCCTTACCGTTTCGGCTCAGACAACCGATGCTGAGAAGGAAGCGGCCTACGCAAAAGTGCTTGATTCCCGCTCGAATAAAATTGTCGCCACCTTAGGAATCGGTGATTCTGCTACGTACAAGGCAGTTAAACAAGTCATCGTCGGTCAGTACCGTGCGCTGAACACCCTGCATGATGCACACAAAGCCGCGCAGAAAAACGTAAAGGAAGCGTATGCATCAGACAAAGAGCAACTGGACAGTAACCTGAAGCGGCTGGACGAAACGCTGGATCAGCAGTTGAGCCGGCAGCACAGCAGCTACCTCACCCAACTTAGTGCGCGTTTATCGCCGGCTCAGATTGAGCAGGTCAAAGACGGAATGACCTACGGCGTATTGCCCCTCACCTATAAGGGCTATCAGGACATGCTGCCGGACCTGACCGACGCACAGAAAAGCCATATTCTGGCTTTATTAATCGAAGCCCGCGAGTATGCCATGGACGCCGGATCGTCGGATAAAAAGCATGCCTGGTTCGGGAAGTATAAAGGTAAGATCAATAACTACCTCTCGGCCGCCGGTATCGACATGAAAAAGGCCGGTCAGGAGTGGGAAGCCCGCATCAAAGCCGCCGAAACGGCAACGAAACACGACTAACAGGCCCGCCAGCCTTTCTAATAGTATCAACCAACCTTGTTTCCCGCCGGGAAACACAAACTGCCGACAACTATGAAGTTTTCTTTACCTGCTCATGTAGGCTCAGTCATGAGAGCCCGGATGGCCTGCACATCGCTCGTACTATCCCTGTTTGTGGTGGGCGGAGCGTATGCAGAGAAAAAGGAACAGCCTGCGGCTTCCCTGCGGGTGAAATCCCGGACAAGCGCAGCCGCTGTTTCGATAACGGGTACCATCAGGGATGCACAGGGTGTACCCGTACCGGGAGCCAATATCCTCGTGAAAGGTACGAAGTCCGGTACGGTAACCGACGCAAAAGGGACTTTCAAACTGGACGTGCCGACGGGTAACGAAATTCTGGTCATCAGCTCGGTAGGGTTTAAAACCAAAGAGGTTCCGCTCGCCGGTCAGTCGGTACTGACCGTACAGCTGGACGATGACGTAGCATCGATCAACGAAGTTGTCGTGGTTGGCTATGGTACTCAGAAAAAAATCAGCCTGACCGGTGCCGTGGCAACGGTTGATATGAAAAATATTCAGGACCTGCCGGTCGGTAGCTTGTCGGCCGCGCTGGTGTCGCAGCTGCCGGGCGTCGGGGTGTCGGGCGGAACAAGCCGTCCGGGTGATAATGCCCAGATTACGGTCCGTAACCCGATCATTCTGTCGAAAGACGGCGGTACGCTGCGGCCGTTGTACGTAATCGACAACGTTGTCCGGACGGAAGAAGACTTTAACCTCCTCGACGTGTCGGAAGTTGAAGCCATCTCGGTATTGAAAGATGCGGCGGCAGCCATTTACGGAGCACGGTCTAACCAGGGCGTGGTTGTCGTGCAGACGAAGCGCGGTAAGGTAGGGGCGCCGAAAATCAGCTACAGCGCCTCATACGGTACATCGGATGCGGCCATGCTGCCGAAAATGATGAACGGCTACCAGCTGGCCACCTATACAAACGATTACAACTTTGCCGGTGGTAAAACGCCTACGGATGCGTCGATCTACACGCAGGACGAGCTGGATTACTTTAAAGCGAACAATACCGACTGGCTGAAAATGGCGTGGAAACCATCGTCTGTAACACGGCACGCGCTGAACGTCAGCGGTGGTACGGAGCGGGCAACCTATTTTGCCGGCCTTTCCTACAACAAGCAGGACGCTAACTTTGACAACATCGACGCCAATAAATGGACATTCCGCGCCAGCGCCGATGTGAAGGTGGCAAAAGGGCTGCGGGCCGGCATGACCATTGCCGGCGACTTGTATAACAAGCAAATGTATTTTCTGAAGCAAGGCAGTGAGAGCCCGGAAAAGGATATGCAGAGTTTGCTGTACACGGCCCAGTTTAAACCCGCCTACGTTGATGGCCTGCCGGTACTGACAACCGCATCAACGGGTTCATCCAACGAAAACTTCCACTTCTTCGAGGTTCAGCGGTCAGGCAACTACACGACAACCCGCAACACGGGTCTGAATGTGAACCTGAATCTGGATTACGAAATACCGTTTGTGAAAGGCTTACGGGCACGGTTGCTGTACAATAAGACAATGGACAACAGCTTCGGTAAGCAGTATGGTACTAAATACAATGTGTACCAGATGAACATGACCGGTACCAACAAGCACATTTATGGCGGCGGGGTGAAAAGCATCGTAACGCTGAACAACGGCGACCGTGTCCGGATTACCCCCTCTTATACCGATTCGTATCAGTTGAACGGCTACCTGAACTACGACCGTCAGTTCGGCCGGCATAACATCTCGGCCATTGCCTTCTTCGAGCAGTCAGAGACCTCATCGGACGGCACAGCGGCCATGATTGAAGGCATCATTGCCGGTGGTCTGGATAACATGGGATTCGGTACGGGCACGAACACGGTAAGTGAGACACAGTCGGAGGCAGGGACATTGTCTTATGCAGGGCGTGTTAACTACAACTATGCGAACAAATACCTGGTTGAGTTCTCAATCCGCCGCGATGCATCAACCAACTTTGCGCCGGATAAGCGCTGGGGCACCTTCCCGTCGCTGTCTGCCGGCTGGGTAATTTCAGAAGAACCGTTCTTCCGCAGCCGTGTCCGGTTTATTGACCTGTTGAAAATCCGGGCGTCGATCGGGATGCTGGGCGGTGATGCGACCCGCGCCTACAACTGGATATCAAGCTATTCGGTTGCCCAGACCGGTAAAGGGGCGGTATTCGGCGGTAACCTGGACCGCAGCATCGTATTCTCGACGAAGAACGCGATGGCCAACCCGAATGCCCGCTGGGATGATAACACGAAGTACAACGTGGGTCTTGACGCCCAAATGCTGAATAACCGCCTGTCGGTAGGCCTGGATGCCTTCTACGATCACCGGTACAACATGCTGACCGCACTGACGTCGTCTGTACCACTGGTAATCGGCGCAACCCTGCCGTCCGAAAACTTTGCGTCGGTAGACGGATTCGGGACAGAATTGTCGCTGGGCTGGAGCAACCGGATTACCAAAGACTGGTCGTACCGGATCAATGGCTTCCTGTCGTGGAGTGATAACAAGCAGCTGAAAGTCGATACCGATAAAGGATTGATCGGCACTTACCGTGATCCAAACGGAAACTCAACGGATCAGGGCTTTTTAGGCTACCGGTATGCCGGTATGCTGCGGACACAGGCTGACCTGGACGCGCTCCTGGCCAAATATCCGGGTTATACTATTGAAGGTACGGCTCCGAAACTGGGTATGCTCTACTACCATGATGTGCGCGGTCTGAAAGTAATCAACCCTGACGGATCAATTACCTACGGTGCACCGGACGGCAAGATTACCGAAGAAGATAAAGAGTGGCTGACGAAGAAGAAAGACAACCACTATGGTATTGGTCTGAGCTTCTCAACGACCTACAAGCGCCTGAGTTTCTCATTCACGATGGGTGGTTCATTTGGCGGACAGGCTTCGGTTGAAAGCACTGCCCGGGGCTGGAACAACAGTGCTCAGGTAAACGCAATCACGAACCTGCCTGTTTTCCTGACGGATCACTGGACACCGGAAAACCCGAATGCACTGTATGGCAGCCCGTACTACCGTGGCCAGAACCAGCTGGATTCTGATTTCTGGTTCCGGAGTTCAACGCAGTTGTCTATCCGGAACGCGAACCTGTCGTATGACCTTTCGCCGAATCTGATCAAGCGCCTTGGCCTGACCAATGCACGGATATTCCTCGTGGCTACGAATCCGCTGAACCTGTATAATCCATACGACTACAAAACGTATTCGGGCAGTTACGATGCATATCCTGTACTGCGGTCATTCTCAGCCGGTCTGAACATTGGTTTATAAGATCACGTAAAACGTTATTAATTCAGAAACCATGAAAAAGAAATATATCGTTCTGTCGGCTGTTTGCTCAATGCTGGCACTCTCAGGCTGTCAGGACATACTTAATAAAACAGACCTTGCATCGGCCGATCCGGATCTGATTTTTAAGGACTCGACACTGGCCTCGTTAAGCTTAAGTTATATCTATGACCAGAACCTGCCAACCTGGGGTGGGGTAACGATGATCTCCGGTATCGGGGGCAGCAGCTACACCGACGAGTCGTACGGCGAAAGCAAGTACCTCGAAGGAACGCTGACAACGGCCGATGTGACGGACTTCGGAACGGCGCTGAGCCCGTCGAACAGCTACGGGAAGATCCGGACCATCAACTCGTTTATTCAGGACATGAAAAACGGATCGATACAGACGGGTGCGCGTAACCGCTTACTGGCACAAGCGTATTTCTTTCGCGCCTGGCGGTATTTCGAACTGGTAAAGCTGTACGGTGGTGTGCCGCTGGTACTGGTTCCGCAGGATGCCGTTGGGGTTGAAGCCCGCAACGCGGCATACATACCGCGTAACCTGACGTCTGAAAACTACCGGCAGGTAGTGGCCGACCTGGATTCAGCCGTGAAATACCTGCCGGGCAAGTGGCCGAATCCGGCTACTGACTGGGGCCGGCTGACCAAAGGTGCGGCGGCGGCGTTCAAAGGGCGTGCACTGCTGTATGCCGCCAGTCCACAGTTTAACCCCGGCGATGCTACCGATAAGTGGCAGGCAGCCTATGATGCCAACAAACAGGCCTACGATATTCTGGTGGCCAACGGTGCGGCCCTGCACAGCTCATACGACCAGTTGTGGTTCCAGGAGCAAAGCAATCCGGAGGCTGTGATGGTTACGGGTTTCAACACATCGTCCGGCGACCAGGCAAAGAAAAATAACGGCTATGATAACGCAACACGGCCTAAGTATACCGGAACGGGTGGCGGATCAAACCAGCCATCGTGGGAAATGGTAAAAGCCTATCCGATGCTGGATGGCAAGAAGCCGGGCGAATCTACGAAATACACCTATGCGGATCAGCAATTCTATAAAAACCGTGATCCGCGTTTTGACAAAACGATTGCCTACAACGGTGCTACATGGCCGTTGAACGGAAATGCAAACTTTAAGCTGTGGACATACTACGCCGGTGGTAAAACGGTAGAGTCAACCGCCAGCAATACCGGGTTTTATACCCGTAAAGCCATTAATCCGACCGTGGAGGCCAGCCAGGTGCAGTACTCGGGTACGGACTGGATTGAGATTCGCTTTGCCGAAGTGCTGCTGAACCTTGCCGAATCGGCGACTGGTATCGGTAAACTCGACGATGCCTACACGCAGCTGAAAGCCATCCGGAAACGAGCTGGTATCGAGGCCGGTACCGACGGTATGTATGGCCTGAAAGCCAACATGACCCGCGCTGAAATGTTCGACGCCATCATGTACGAGCGTCAGATTGAGTTTGCGTTTGAAGGGAAGCGTTTCTGGGATCTGCGCCGCTGGAAACAAATCGAAAGCGTCCTGAATGGCAAGCGCCGGTCGGGGGTAACGATCAACCTGAAAACAACCGGTGTGCCTGCCGACTTCGCCACAACCCGCGACGGGTTGAAACTGGACGATGTGTACGCCAACTACTTTACCATTACTGTGAAACAGATGGATACGAAATACGCCATCAACTGGAAGCCGGAATATTATTACTTCCCGATTCCGTTACAGGCGATTGATAACAACCCTAAACTGGTGCAGAACAGTGTCTGGGGCGGTGCGTTTGACCCATTGAAATAAGTTTGATTCTGGTATATTCATAACGTTAGACCCCTGCAGCGCTCGCAGCAGGGGTCTTTTTTGTGCGTGTTTACCGGAGCGGCGTATCGCGGGAGTCGGCATAAGCCTTATTGAAATCAATTTTCTTTACCTGCGCAGCCACATACTGAATGCCCTGGAAGATGTGCTTCATAAACATCGGGTTTTCGTAATCCGTTTTGGCATGTCCCAATGTCGTACACCACGTATAGCCGCCGTCGTAATTGTAATACCAGACTGACGGATACAAATGCGTAAAGGTGCCGCCGAACGCTTTAACTTTCTCCGGCTCATCACCGTTTAGTGAGGTCAGGTCGTTGGCCATGATGACGGTCGGGCCCGGGTACATTTCTTTGGTGAAGTAAAACTCATCTTCCTTTTCCCACGACTGCGGAATGCCCTGCGTTGACGGGTGTTTGGTGTCGAGCACTTCAATCCGGATTTTCTGAAACTTCGGGTGCCAGGCAAATGTGCCGCCAATCATGCGTTTAAACCACGTCCAGTTCCGTTCGGTACCCATTACGGAGTGGATACCCACGAAGCCGCCGCCTGCTTCGATATACCGCCGGAACGCCAGCCGCTGGGTATCGGTGTCAAAGACATCGTTGTTTGTACTGGGAAAAACCAGCAGGGTATATTGCTTCAGGTTGCTTTCGGTGAACACAGCGGGCTGGTCCGACACATCGACCGAAAACCCGTGGTCAGTGCCCAGTTTCTGAAGCGCCTTAACGGCCGACGGGATATTGTCATGGACATAGCCTTTGCCGTTTTTGGTATACACCAGCACCCGTACTTTCTTCCAGTTTACCTGAGCGAAAGCGGGTTGAAACAACAGCAGGGTAAGGAGCAGGAGCGTTAATCGGGTCATGGGAATCAGGAGTTTATGCCACGAAGACACAACGAAAAGAAGAAGCACGAAGCCTGTATGACTAATAAAAAGCCACAAAGACAAAAGGGCTTAAGACTTTGTGTCTCTTTGCGTCTTCCCGTCTTTGTGGCAATGCAATTATGCTTTTAACTGAATTTTCTGCGCGTTTTTCTGGGCTTTCAGCGCCAGTTCGGTGGCCAGCAGGCAGTGTTCCTGCGACATCGCGGTTTCGGTCCGGTTCAGCACGTCATCGACCAGTAACCGGCCAAACGGCAGGTCAACGTCTTTACAGTCGATGTAGCGCGTTTCTTTTTGGTCCGTGATAAACAGGTGATTACCGCCTTCCCGGCCGCCGATGTCGATGTTTTTCCGGATTTCGATAAACCCGTCGGTACCCAGTACCGTCAACCGGCCATCGCCCCAGGTTTTAAGCCCGTCCGGGGTAAACCAGTCGACACGGATATAACCCATACCGCCGTTGCCGCGCAGCATCACATCACCGAAATCCTCGAAGTTCGGGTACTGCGGATAGTGTGTATTACCGACCTGCGAGGCTACCACTTCGGCCTGTGTAGAGCCGGTAAACATCAGATACTGGTCAAACTGGTGTGAGGCGATATCGCAGATGATGCCGCCAAACCGTTTTTTGTCGAAAAACCACTCCGGCCGCGTTTTCGGGTTCATGCGGTGGGGTCCCAGCCCGATCGTCTGGATTACCTTGCCGATGGCACCGGCCTTGACCAGTTCGACCGCCTTCACGGTAGCCTTATTTTCAAGCCGTTCGCTGTACATGATCGAGTAAATGCGCTTTGTCGCTTTCTGCACCTTGCGCACCTCGGCCAGCTGGTCCAGCGTCGTAATGCCGGGTTTGTCAACCAGGTAATCCTTACCGGCTTTCATGACACGGATGCCCAGCGGCGCGCGCTCGTCGGGAATACCGGCGCTGACGATCAGTTGCAGCGACGAATCATTGAGTACTTCGTCTTCGCTGGCGGCGCGTTTGGCCTTCGGGTAGCGTTTAGCAAAGGCGTCGGCCAGGTCGGCTTCCTTCGCATAAAACGAAACCAGCTCGCCGCCACCCCGGATTACGGCTTCAACCTGGCCGTAGATGTGGCCGTGGTTCAGTCCGACGGCGGCAAACTTTATGCGCCCGGCTTTCGGAGCGACCAGCGAACCGGCGTCCGGCCGCTCAATACTGATTTTCGGAGCACTCAGTGCCTGCTGTGGCAACGCCCCGTACATGGCCAGACTCGCTGCCGTAGCCATTGATTCCTTTAAAAACTTCCGACGGTTATCCATGATGATTAAAGAGTGAAAGAGTGAAAAAATGAAAGAGCGGGAGCTAATCGCTCTTTCACTCTTTTGCCGCTTTAGCGGCCGCTCTTTCGCTCTTTGCTAAGGTTAACGCCTGCGTAGTTGTGTAATATTTCGCGAGCATGTTGGGTACTTCCCAGGCAGGGAGTTTACCTTCTTTCAGGTACTGCAGGTATTTCTCTGCTACGCGGCCAAAGTGGGCTTCGTGGCCTTCCTTGTATTTTTCAGGAACGATAACCTCAAACCCTTTGGCGTTTTTCTTTACATCCACGCCCGGAAACTCCTTCTGAATAGAAGCAATCGTTGCTTTCAGCGACGCATCCAGGTCTTTGTTGCCGTTGGCTGGTTCGATATACAGCGTTGGTTTATACTTTTCCTCAGCTCCCTGGCGGATAATCAGGTTCGCTTTTGTACCGCGCATGATGGAGTAGTGGGTATCGCCGGTACCTTCCGGAGCTTTGTAGGCCCAGATTACCGATACTTTGGCGTGTACTCCTTTGATCTGATAATTGATTTCTCCGTTGCAGAATACCTGTAATACGCTGTCTTTCACGACGTCTTTTTTCAGGTAATCCGGAAATGCGTTCAGCTTCGTGATGGCCGAAAACTGGCTCCGTGTCATGTCGGTTGTCCAGCGGCGGGCCGTAGTCAGGCTGATGTCTTTGGTGTAATCGAGCGTTTGCTCAGGAAAGCATTCCCACTGCACCAGATCGACCAGGTGGGTGGTTACGTCAACGATGCCTTCGCCTTGCTGTGCCACGTCCATAAACCACGCCGGCCGCGTCAGGATACTGCCCGAGACGTTTTTGTAGAAGTGGTGTACGCTTTCCTTCGTGACGGCCGGGTTCTCGGGCGTACCTTTTTCCAGTGTCCCGAAAACGGGCTCCTGCATCGAAAAAGCGCGCTGCAACATCGTCGTGATTTCGTAGCGCTCGGTCATGATGTCGTACAACAACACCTTATTCTTTTCTGCGGCCGTAAAGGTACTTTTCAGCTTGTCGAAATTCTCCGCGTTGATGACCATCGGCTTGTCGGCCAGTACGTTAAAGCCCGCGTCGATGGTTTTCTGAATATAATCAGTCTTGAGCCGGTTATTGCCCGCCATCACGACTACCGTTTTCGCCTTATTGGCCGATGCCTGGTCGGCGATCATTTTTTCGAGGTAGTCGGTACCGCGGTAGACCTCTTCTTTCCAGTGCGTCGGGTTTTCGGCACGGGTGTTATAGCCGTTGATGCGGTCGAGGTGCATCTGCAGGTCCGGACCATCCGGTGCATAGACATGGACGACCGAATCGACGCCGTCGAACATGGTTTTCTGTACCAGCGCCGCATGGAAATGGCCTGGGTCCAGCGTGATTAAATGCGTCATGTCATCGGCAGGTTTCGACGATTGGCAGGCAGCAAAGAGAGCGGCCAGTACCATGCCGCCCATTACGTGGGAAAACTTCATCGTGGTTGTATTAAATTATCGTTTTTTGGCAGAGGCAAGCGGTTGAATGGCATAGGCTTTCCGTTGCGGACGGGATAGCAGCGCATTCGCTTCCGGATCGTTTTTGAATTGCTCTTTTTTCGGATCCCAGTACAGTTTCCGGTTCAGCTTCATGGCTGCATGGTGCAGCAGACAGGCTGAGCAGGAGCGGTGGCCGATCTCGGCCGGTGCAATCGGTTCTTTGCGGCTCACCACACTTTCGAGCCAGTTGCCGTGGTGTTCCTTGCTGACAGTCAGATGCGTTTCGTTCGGACCGATTACCGACGTGAGCAGTTTCGGGTCGCTGGCGTCCAGCGCTTTGGCCGCCTGCTGTTTGGCAATCGGGTCACTGGCGGTTACTGATGCATCGCCCCGTGAAACAAAGATCCAGCCGTCGGTTCCTTCAAATTTGATACCGTTCGGCAATTCATTGCTGACTACCATCCGAACACCGTTTTCGTAGAGCGCTTCGGTCCGGAAAATGCCGTGAACGTCCCACAGGCCGCTTTTCGGGAAGTCCGCTTTGCCCCAGATTTCAACCGGTCCGGTATGTTCGGTATTCATGGCCCAGTGGGCGCAGTCGATGTGGTGTGATCCCCAGCCGGTGATCATCCCGGCACCGAATTGCTCGCAGCGCAACCAGCCCGGCCGGTCGTAGCCAACCTGCGGATGCACGCGCTTCTCGGTATAGTAAACCTCGGGCGTGGTACCGAGCCACATATCGTAATTCAGATTTTTCGGAACGGGCATTTCGGCTTCCACATCGCCGGAAGGATCGCCCGGCAGCCCGACATACACGGTCTTTAACTGACCGATGCGGCCGTTCCGGACGAGCTCGGCGGCATACCGGAACTGGTGTGAAGACCGCTGCTGACTACCCACCTGCACAATCCGGCCGCTGCGTTTTACGGCATCGGCCATCATCCGGCCTTCCGAAATGGTCAGGGATGCCGGTTTCTGCATGTATACATCCTTACCGGCGCCGACGGCATGAATCACAATCGGAGCGTGCCAGTGATCGGGTGTGCTGACCAGCACAGCGTCAATGTCTTTATTATTGAGCAATTCGCGGTAGTCGGTGTAAGCCGTTACCCCGTCATACGAGTCTTTGCCGGTCTTTTTACCATAATAGCCGTTGACCAGCTTTTTGGCATCGTCGGCGCGCCGGCTGTCAACGTCACAGACCGCCATGATCAGGGCGTTATCGTATTGCCATACGCCGGGTATGTCGTGAGTGCGCGAAATCCGGCCTGTACCAATGGCTCCCACATTGATCCGGTTGCTGGGCGCATTTTTCCCGAAAACGGAAGAAGGTACAATTGTTGGAAAACCGGTAAGGGCTGCTGCTGACACAAGTGCACCCTTTGTGCTCAGATCCAGAAATTTCCGCCGGTTTATAGAGGTTGGTTGTTCATTCAGACTCATCGGTAAGGGGAAATAGAGGGATTTACCGTTGCAGACTCTATTTGCTCCGAAAAGACGAAAAATGACCGGATTTACTATCTGCCATTATTTGTTAAAAAAAGACAAGAGCGTAAAATCCAGAGATATTATAAATGCGTATAGTAACAAAGTATCAGAAGTTTGTTAGCGCAGACGATATACGTATACCTGCCAGTGAGAAATGGGCATTTAGCAAAATTAATGCCATGCGATTGGTGAGATAAATTTATCGCGCAAATAAAATGGCCTGATTTTTGTCAGACACTGGTTATGAGTGAACTATAAACCAGAAAACGGTATATTTTTTCAGGGTTGAAAAAAATATTTGCACCCTATTTCAAATCATATAGTTTTATAAAAAAAACAACCACCTAAAGATTGATGGTTGTTTCCCAACTATAACGTTTATGACTACCCGGCCGGTTACAGCCGGATTGCACTTCTAAGAAAGTACATATTTCCCTAAAAAGCTATAGGGAAATAGCGTACTTTTTTTTATTTATCAGTAAATGATTGATTGTTAGTTAATTCTATTTTGGCGTATTTCTCCAAAATTTATTTATCGCACTTGCCTCAACGAACCCAGAGGAGATTTGCCGGGTACCGGCGCCGCTTTATATCCGACACAACCAGACGCTAACTATGTGATATGTAAGTGGTTTGTGTCCTGATTTGAAATAACGTACACAAAATAATTAATTAAGTATATCGTTAAGGGCATTGTTGCCAATAATGGCATTGGCCGGTCTGGGGTGATTACTGTCAAAGACCTGAAGATCGGTGGCCGTTAACAGCGTATTCGGCGACTCATCAACCTTTCCGTCCCTGATAACATTAGTCAGATTCAGCTTCAGGTTTCTGGCCAGAAAGCGATACGCCGCTTCGCGCTTGTTAGGTCCGTAATCGTGTCCTTCCGTTGGCAGGTGTACGTTTTCGATCCGGTCTCCGGCGTTGTAATAGCCATAGATGTTTTTGATATACGGGTATTCGACATTGGGCGTGTTTTTGGTCCAGTCTTTACCATCAGAAACCAGCAGCATAGGTCGGGGAGCCGCCAGGGCCGCAATCTCGGTGTTACTGGTCTGGTGTGTCGGCCGTTTATGAATCGGCATCCCACTCTCGCAGGTGCAGCCGCCGAAGAAATGGGCGGATACCATCACCACCGGGACCGATACGGCAATGCGGGGCTCAAGGGCTGTCAGAATAAAGGATTGGGTACCGCCGCCTGATTCACCCGTTACGGCTATACGTTTCGGATCCACATCCGGTAAGCTCAACAGAAAATCAACGGCGCGGAGGCTGTTCAGTGTCTGTAATTTCAGCGCATTCGGAATTTTGTGCTCAGCCTGCCTGGAATCACTGTAGCCTAACATGTCATACGTAAACACGACCGCTCCCATGCGGGCGAGCGTGGCACAGCGTTGCTGCACGTATTCGCGGAAACGGCTGTCCATGGTGCCCAGGTGGCCATGCGTACACAGAACCCCGGCAGTTTTGCCGGTACTGTTCGTCGGGCGGTACAGATTACCGGTCACATAAAAGCCCGGCACACTTTCAAATGCCACATTTTCAACCGTATAGCCATTCATTTGCCTGACGCTGTGGCGGATGGGCTTCAGCGGCGCAAATTTGGGCTTATCGGGCAACCCCATGCCTTCGCGGATGCCTTGCCGGATCAGGGCTGCCCGCTTCTCCCAGCTTTTTTTATCGTGATAGGTTGTGGCAAATGCCTTCAGGGCGCTGTCACCCTGTGCTTCCGTAAAATAGGCGCCCTGGCACAAATCAGTCCGGGCGGGAGTCGTCTGGCAAAACGCCGCCAGCGGCAGCAGGCAGAGGAGGGTCAGGAGTCGTTTCATAAAGGGCAAATTGTCTGTATGTGAAAAGTCCGGGGCTTTTACGTAATACTGATAATCCTGATTTCAGGCCATAAAAAAAGCAGCCATGCGGAATGACTGCTTCTGTAGAAAAAACGGATCTGTTTACGCCAGGTAGCTACCGATACTCACGACATCGGCGAAGACACCGGCAGCGGTTACCTCTGCACCGGCGCCCGGGCCTTTTACGACCAGCGGCCGCTCTTTATACCGCTCCGTGGTGAACGAAACAATGTTATCGGCTCCCGACAGGCTGTAGAACGGATGGTCTGCACCGACGGTTTTCAGCGCGATTTCAACCTTGCCGTTTTCGAAGGTAGCCACATACCGCAGCTTCTCGTTGTGGGCTTCGGCTTCGGTCAGCAGGCTTTCGAAGTAGGCGTTATTGTTTTCCAGCTCATCGAAAAACGCCGGAATCGACGGCGCATCAATGCAGGCCTGTGGCAACAGATTTTTGATGGTGACGTCTTCCGGTTCCAGAGCGAATCCGGCTTCACGGGCCAGAATCAGGATTTTACGGGCCACATCCATGCCGCTCAGGTCTTCGCGCGGATCGGGTTCGGTATACCCTTTTTCCTTGGCCTCACGCACTACATCAACAAACTTACTGCCCGATTTAAAGGTGTTGAAGATGTAGGACAGCGTACCCGACAGAATCGCTTCGATTTTCAGGAAGCGGTCACCGGCGGTCATCAGGCCCTGTAGCGTGTTGATGATCGGCAGACCGGCACCCACGTTGGTTTCGTACAGGAACTTTACGCCACGGTTCAGGGCTGTGCGCTGTAACCGGCGGTATTCGCTGAACGGGCCGGAGTTGGCGACCTTATTCGGCGTAACAACCGAAATATTGCCGTCGAGCAGCGATTCATAAAACTGCACAATGTCTTTGTCCGACGTACAGTCGATGAATACCGAGTTCGGCAGGTTGTAATATTTGATTTGCTCTACAAAAGCAGGCAGCGACGTGGTTACCCCTTCGGTCAGTACCCGCTCGCGCCAGTCGTCGAGTTCAATACCTTTCGGAGCCAGCAGCATTTTCTTTGTATTGGAAACCCCCACCAGACACACTTTCAGCAGGCGTTCGGTACGGAGATACTCAAACTGGTCACGGATCTGACGGAGTAAGGTGCTGCCAATCAGACCGGTACCAACCAGATACAGGTTCAGTACCCGCGCTTCCGACTGGAAAAAGACGTTGTGAATGGCGTTGAGGGCCTTCGACAGGTTATTTTTATTGATAACCACTGAGATATTGATCTCCGACGACCCCTGGGCAACGGCCACGATATTGACCCCGTTTTTACCCAGTACCGAAAACAGCTTACCGGCGATCCCCGACGATTTTTTCATCCCTTCACCAACCGTTGCAATCACCGACAGGTCGCGTTCGATGGTGATGTTGTCGATGTGGCCGTGAGCAACTTCAACCGAAAATTCATCGTCCAGAATCGCTTTAACGCGTTCGGCCGATTTCGGGTCAATGGCAAAACAGATTGAGTGCTCCGACGAAGCCTGAGAAATCAGGATGACGCTGATGCGGTAGCGGGCCAGTACGCCAAACAGTTTGGCCGATACCCCGGCTACCCCGATCATACCGGAGCCCTGCACGTTAACCAGCGCAATATCATCGATCGAACTGATACCGGTGATGGTATACTGCCGGCGCTCGGCGGTGCGGCTGACGACCGTACCCTCATGCGTCGGGTTGAAGGTATTCAGCACCCGTACCGGAATATTCCGGGCAAATGCCGGTTGCAGGCTGGGCGGGTAAATCACCTTGGCACCGAAATGGCTCAGTTCCATAGCCTCGGCGTAGGTGATGGTCGGGATATTGAAGGCGTTGGGCACCTTGCGTGGGTCGGCCGTCATCATGCCGTCCACATCGGTCCAGATATCGATGATATCTGCGTTCAGAGCCGCCCCAATGATGGAGGCTGTATAGTCAGAACCACCGCGTCCGAGCGTGGTCGTTTCTCCTTTTTCTGTAGAAGCAATAAAGCCCGTAATCAGTTGCAGTGCCGTTGATTTGGCGAAATACTCCTGAATCAGCTGATTCGTCAGGGTATAGTTTACTTCAGCGTGACCGAACTGATCGTCTGTTTTGATGATTGTCCGGGCGTCGCAGAACTGGGCAGATACCCCGCGGCTTTTAAGGCATTCGGTGATGACAACCGTTGACAGCCGTTCGCCGAAGCTCGTGATCAGGTCAAGCGTCCGTGCCGACAGTTCCCGGATCAGGGAAACGCCCCGCAACAAATCTTCGAGTTCGTTGATAACGCCCCGGATACCGGCAAATACCTTGCTCTGCTCTTTTACCGGAATCAGCGCCTTCACGACATTGAAATGGCGGTCTTCGATCCGCCGTACCAGTTCCGAATAGTCGGTGTTGCCGTTGGTTGCCATCCGGCCGATCTCAATCAGCTGGTTGGTCACCCCGCCCATGGCCGAGAAGACTACAGCAATGTCCGAATCGTTCCGGCGGTGCTCTTCAATGATATTGATAACCTGCTTAATGCTCTCTACTGAGCCAACCGATGTTCCGCCAAATTTAAGTACGTTCATGCAGTGGGGAATAATAGAATGACTGAATGATAGAATGGCCGGGGTTAAGTTGGTCTATCAATGTTGGTAAACCAGATGGTTAGCAATCGCCGGCATTCAAAACTTTGGTGCGCAAAGATAGCGGAAAAAGGAGAGGTAGGTTCGTCAACCGGCGGTTAGTTTCCGGATAAAGCGGCAATGCACTCAATTTCGACCAGGCAGCCGTAGTGCAGCGGACCCACCGGCACAATGGCGCGGGCAGGCCGGTGGTCGCCCATGATGCGGGCATAGACCTCATTTACAGCGGGCCAGAAGGCAATGTCGCTGATGTAAATGGTTGTTTTCAGGACGTGCTGCAAGTCGCTGCCGCCGGCTTTCAGGACGGCTTCCATGTTGCGCAGACATAGTTCGGTTTGTTCTTCCAGCGTACCTAACTGAATAGCGCCCTGGTTGTCGACAGGCAGCTGGCCGGAAACATACACGGTATTGTTATGCACCATCGCCGGTGCATAATGGCCCTTCGGACGGGGCTGATCGGGCAGGTAAATGGCTTGCATAAAGGGTTGTTTATGGACAGGATTACGGGATTACCTGATGTTAATGCCTGTAATCCTGTCAGAAAGAGTTTTGACGGTTCAGCCTTAATTAGCCGACCGGCGATAGAACATGGTTGAGCAGTTGTCGGGCCGGAGCACGTCCTGCGCCATACTGCGGAGTGTATCCGGCGTAATGGCCTGAATACGGGCAGCTTCCTCGTTGACCAGACTCGCGTCGCCGGCATTGGCCGCATAGGCCAGATTCATAGCACGGTTGAGCAGCTCAACTTCAGAGAAAACCAGCGTTGCTTCCGCCTGATTTTTTACCTTCGTTATTTCTTCTTCCGCAATGGTTTCGCTGACCAGGGTCCGGATGGCGCTGTCAACGGCATCGTTAGCTTCTTCCAGCGAAACCCCGTCATTGAGCGTGCCTTGCACAATCATCAGCCCAGGGTCAAGCGAGGCCGTGATGTGGGCCGAAATGTTGTTGAACAGCGGCGTATCGCGCAGCAGTTTCTGATACAGGCGCGATGACTTGCCGCGACCGAGTATATCGCTCAGCAAATCGGCGTTGTAGAAGCCGGTATCGAAACGGCCGGGCATGTGCCAGACCTTATACAGGGCATTCAGCGGCACGTTGTCAGCGGTAGTTTCCAGAAAACGGGCCTGTGTCTGGCGGGGCTCCTGCGGCAGCCGGCGTACATACGGCGTACCGGCCGGAATGGGTTCAAACCACTTTTTACAGAGCTGTTTTACTTCCTCGACAGTAACGTTACCGGCCACTACCAGAATGGCATTGTTGGGTAGGTAGTACTTGAAAAAGAACGCCTTCACATCGTCCATCGTCGCCTCTTCGATGTGACTGATGTCTTTGCCGATCGTTGCCCACCGGTAAGGATGGTGGGTATACGCCAGCGGGCGGAGCTTGAGCCATACATCGCCGTAGGGCTGATTCAGGTACCGCTGCTTAAATTCTTCGATGACTACTTTCTGCTGCACATCCAGCACCTGCGGATCAAACGACAGACTCAGCATCCGGTCCGACTCGAGCCAGAAAGCGGTTTCGAGGTTGGCCGCCGGAAGCGTAATGTAGTAGTTCGTGATGTCGGGACTGGTAAAGGCGTTGTTTTCGCCCCCTACTTTCTGCAGCGGCTCATCGTAGCTCTGGATGTGTTTCGACCCGCCGAACATCAGGTGTTCAAACAGGTGAGCAAACCCCGTACGGGCAGGGTCTTCATCACGGGACCCGACATTATATAAAATATTGACAGCGGCCATGGGGGTACTGGCGTCTTCGTGGACGTAGACCTGCAAGCCGTTCTCTAAAACGAAGTGTTCGTAGTGGATCATTGTAAACTATTCAGACAAAGGTGTCGTTACTAAGACCGGAGTCAGCAAATGTAAAGCCTTCCTGCCAGTAATGAAACGATTTTTTCTGTTCTTATCATTGATTTTCCCTGTCCTGTCTCACGGACAGATTATGACTGATCCTGCTCTTCAGCAATCTATTCAGAAAACGCTCGACAATATATACAGCTATGATTTTGCGGAGGCCGATGTGCAGTTGAAACAGCTGCGGGCACGGTATCCTAACCATCCGGTCGGCCCGATTTTACAGGCGACAAGGTTACAGTGGCAGTATTTACCGATAAAAGATAATGCAGCGGCATCGGCCCAGTTTATACAGGCCTGTAACCAGGCACTGGCCAGTGCGCAGAAGATGATCGAAAAAGACAGCGATGCTCCGGAAGGTGTTTTCTTTGCCCTGACCGCGCACAGTTATCTGGCCCTGAAGCTCTACAATGAAGGGGAAACGATGAAGGCTGTCAATGAGGCGAAAAAGGCGTATAACTATATGCGTCAGGGCTTTAAGCTGATGGAAAAGAACCCTGAGTTTTACTTCACAACGGGACTGTACAATTACTATGTTGAGCGGTTTCCGATGGATCATCCGATTGTGAAGCCGGTCATGCTGTTTTTTCAGGACGGGGATATGGCGCTCGGGCTCCGGCAGATGGATGTGGCCAGTAAACGGGCTGTTTTTACGCGGATTGAGACCTGTTTTTACCTGTCGCACATTTATCTGGAGCATGAAAGCCAGTTTGCGAAGGCGGCCGTTTACGCAAAACAGCTGGCTGAGAAACACCCGCAAAATGCACTTTTTGTCATTCGGTATGCCGAAAGCCTGCTGCTGGCCGGCCGGTATGATGAAGCCGCCGAATGGCTGGACCGCTTAAAAGACCTGCGCCATAAATTTGTGCCGATGCCGGCAAAAGTGCTCGAAGCGATGTTGCTCGAAAAAAACGAACGGAAGGATGCTGAGGCGGCAGCTCTGTATCAGGCTGCGCTGAAAATGCCGTACTACGATAATTATACGAAAGAATATTACGCCTTTGCCAACGCCGGCCTTGCCCGTATTGCCATCCGTGCCAACGACCGCAGCAAAGCCAAAGCCTTTTACAAAAAAGCCCTCGACTACGCCGAGTACAAATCAACCATCCGCGAAGCGAAAGGCTTTATTAAAGAGTGAAAGAATGAAAGAGATAAAGAGCGAAAGGGTGTTTGACGCAGGTTTATCGCGAAGCGTCCACTCTTTCACTGCTTCGGCGGGCCGCTCTTTCACTCTTTCGCACTTTCACTCTTTAATCAAAAGTCCACGTCAAGATTCAGGGCGTTGCGCAGATCGAGGAGGGCAGGGTTTTTGGCGGCCAGGTAATTGAACCGATCCTGCGGGGTATAAATCATTTTTTTCGTGTCGGGCACAACCACACGGTGTTCGACCTGGATTTGCTTGTTCTGCAACTGATCGCGCAGGTAGGCAAGTAGCTCCGGTTTCAGATCGACCATCAGGTTTGCCTGGATGTTGTTGTCCAGCGCAATATGTACCGTTGTCCCATCCAGCGTGATCTCCCGGTTAAAAATCAGCGCTTCCGACATGGAGTCGAACTGCTGCTTGCGCAGCTGGGCAAAGGCATGCCACGTCTGTTGAAGCTGTTCAAAGCCGAACGGTTTGTCGGGGCGGCTGTTCGAGAGGCTCTGCTGTTCAACCTGTTGCTGCTCGGCAACCTGCGGTTTACTGCTCAGGCTTACTGTTGACCGAAGCCGGCTGCTGGCCGGCCGCTGAATAACGGGTTTCTCCATGACTGGCCTCTCTGCTACGGCAACCGTAGCGGAGACCACATTGCTGGCGACGACCTGGTCAGCTACCACCACCGCCGGTTTACCGGCTGCATATCCATTAACGGGCTCACTGGTATAGCCGGTTGGCGGGGCCGGAGCGGGTGTCGGCGAGGCTACGGCGTGACCATTGTCATTTTTTTTTTCGGCGGCTGCCGGAACAGCTACCGTCGACAGATCGGCTGCCGCGATGGTTGCCCCGCCCGAAGAGCCGTTGAGCGGTAGCTCAGGCATGGCATCCCAGTTAAGCACATGGCGCAGGTTGGCCAGTTTCATCAGGCACAGTTCAACGTGCAGACGCTGATCCTTCGCCTGTTTGTAGTTCATATCCCCCTGCCCGCCGATGCTCAGCGCCGACAGCAGAAACGACATCGGGGCATTGGCCGACTGTGCCAGGTATTTGGCCTTGACCGTTTCGGTTACCTGCAACAGCTGTACGGTTGCCGAATCCTTGCAGACCAGTAAATCGCGGAAGTGGCGGCTGAGGCCAACCACAAACTGATGGGCATCGAAGCCTTTCCGCAGAATCTCGTCGAGGGTCAGCAGCGTCTGTGTCAGGTTGCCTTCGAGGAGCGCATCGGTGAGCCGGAAGTAGTAGTCGTAATCGAGAATGTGCAGGTTATCGAGCACTTCCTTGTAGCGCAGCGTCCGGTCGGTCGAGAACGTAACGTTCAGGTCGAACATCGACAGCGCGTCCCGGAGTCCGCCGTCGGCTTTCTGGGCAATGAGCTCAAGGGCGTCGTATTCTACCGAAATTTCTTCTTTCTGCGCAATGTGGCCAAGGTGGTCGGCAATGTCTTTTGGCTGAATCCGGTTAAAGTCAAAAATCTGGCAGCGCGACAGGATCGTCGGCAGGATTTTGTGCTTTTCCGTGGTGGCCAGAATAAAAATCGCGTAGGAGGGAGGTTCTTCCAGCGTTTTCAGGAAGGCGTTAAAGGCCGCCTGCGACAGCATGTGCACCTCATCGATGATATAAATCTTGTATTGTCCCGACTGGGGCGGATAGCGGACCTGATCAATCAGGTTCCGGATATCTTCGACCGAGTTGTTGGAAGCAGCATCCAGTTCGTGGATGTTAAACGACGCATTCTGCTTGAAACTCACGCAGGAATCGCATTCGTCGCAGGCTTCAATGTCGGGAGTAAGATTCTGGCAGTTGATGGTTTTGGCCAGAATCCGGGCACAGGTGGTTTTACCAACACCCCGTGGACCGCAAAACAAGAACGCCTGAGCTAAGTGATTGGTACGGATAGCATTACGAAGCGTTGTTGTAATATGCTCCTGCCCGACTACGGTATCGAAGGTGGCAGGACGGTACTTGCGGGCGGAGACCACGAAATTTTCCATACACCAAAATTAATACTTTGGGGGCGGCTTTTCAAATCAGATTGAGCCGCAGTGACGAACGGAGGGGTACGGAAATGTGTATTTTTGCGGCTTATTCATTGCAACTGATTTACTATGAAAATACGGGTCGGACAGGGATACGATGTCCATAAACTGGTAGAAGGCCATCCATTCTGGCTGGGCGGCATACAGATTGAGCACACACACGGCGCTTACGGCCACTCTGACGCCGATGTGGTTTGTCATGTCCTCTGCGATGCGCTGCTCGGCGCGGCCAACATGCGGAATATCGGCTACCATTTTTCGGATAAGGACCCGCGCTGGAAAGGCGTTGACAGCAAGGTACTGCTGGCCGAAGTCTTGCGGATGGTCCGCGAAGCAGGCTACGAAGTGTCCAACGTTGATGTAACGGTGGTCTTGCAGGAGCCGAAGCTGAACCCGCACATTCCGGCGATGAAAGCCTGTCTGTCGGGGGTGATGCAGATTCCGGAGGAAGATATTTCAATTAAGGCGACCACCTCGGAGCACCTGGGGTTCGTCGGCCGCAAAGAAGGCATTGCCGCCCACTGCGTGGCGCTGATTGTGAAGGAATAGCGGATGGATGATCTGGATGGCTGATACTGGATACTGAGGGAGTGGTGGCACGACTGGTATTTTATTGGCCAAATGCCAGCCACGGACCAGTCGTGCCACCACTAACCCCACACGTAGAGACTAATATACCTCTGGCAGATACCGCCCTTCAAAACGAAAAAAATAGTATTTTGCTCCTTGTTAACTGCTCAAAACATGATGTACCGTCTATTGCTGCTTTGCTTACTGTCGGCAGCCTGCTCGGCTCAGACAACCCAACAGCCGATTGAACAACCCCTTGGTTTCGAAGAATACGATCCCGTCTCAACCCTGAAAGTCCCTGAGCACAAGCTGACAAAGGCTAAATTTCCGTTTATTGATGTACACAATCATCAGGGGAATATGGATGCCGCGAGCCTGAAAAACCTGCTTCAGGACATGGATAAGCTGAACTTACAGGTGATGGTGAACCTCAGCGGCCGGGGATGGGGCGCTGAAGAAGCAAGTACCAAATTCTTTAATGATGCGGTAAGCAGCATTCGGGCGAACAGCCCGAAACGGTTTATTCTATTCACCAACATTCTGTTTGGGGGTATCGGGAAACCGGGCTGGACAGAAGAGGCGGTAAAACAACTGGAAGCGGATGTAAAAAACGGTGCACAGGGTCTGAAAATCTATAAGAGCCTGGGTCTGAATGTAAAAGACAGCAATGGCAAGCGGGTGGCCGTTGATGATCCGCGGCTGGACCCGATCTGGGCCAAATGCGGTGAGCTCGGCATTCCGGTCCTGATTCATACGGCCGATCCCAAGTCGTTCTGGGATCCGATGGACCGCTACAACGAGCGTTGGCTGGAACTGAAGCTGCATCCGGGCCGCCGCCGCGGGGCGAATGATCCGGTGCCCTGGGATAAACTGCTTACGGAGCAGCACAGTGTGTTCCGTAAACACCCGAAAACAACGTTTATCAATGCGCACATGGGCTGGTATCCGAACGATCTGGCAAAACTGGACAGCGTGATGAAGGTATACCCGAATACGCTGGTCGAAATCGGGGCGGTAATTGCCGAACTGGGCCGTCAGCCACGGGCCGCAAAGAAGTTCTTCGAGAAATATCAGGACCGGATTCTGTTCGGAAAAGACTCATGGGTGCCGTCGGAGTACGCCACGTATTTCCGCGTGCTGGAGACGGAAGATGAATACTTCCCGTACCACAAGAAATACCATGCGTTCTGGCGCATGTACGGCATGGGGCTGCCGGACAGTATCCTGAAAAAGGTGTATTACAAAAACGCACTTCGGATCATCCCGAATATCGACAAAAGCCAGTTCCCTGACTGATTATAGGTTTGTTACTACGGCAACCTACCCGATTGATTTATGAAAATTACCGCGATTTCGCTTTATCGGTACGATATACCGCTGAAAGCACCGATCACCATTTCGTTGGGAACCATTGACTCGGCCCGCAATATGCTGGTAGCCATACAAACCGACGAGGGCATAACCGGCTGGGGCGAAGGCTCGCCGTTCTGGATGATTGTCGGCGAAACACAGGCGTCGGGGCTGGCCGCTGCCCGCGACATGGCGAAACTGCTCGTCGGACGTGACCCGCTCGACATCGAAGGCTGTCTGGATGCCCTGATCCGCTACCTGCCCGGCCATCCGACAACCCGCTCGGCTTTCGACATGGCGCTGTATGACGTAGCGTCACAGGCGGCCGGCATGCCGTTATACCGGTTTCTGGGCGGGAGCAAACGCGAACTGGTGACCGACGAAACGATTTACATCAGTACGCCCGAACGCATGGCTGACGACGCACTGCGGATCAAGGCGAACGGGGGAGAAGCCGTTAAAATTAAGCTGGGCACCAACCGCCGCGATGATATCCGGCGGGTTGAAGCGATCCGGAAAGCCATCGGCGACGACATTCCGGTCCGGACCGATGCTAATCAGGGGTGGGATGTGGTCACTGCCTCGGCGGTGCTCAAAGCCATAGGCGACCTGAACGTCGAATACTGCGAGCAGCCCGTCCGCCGGCATGATATTCGGGGCCTGCGGCAGGTGCGGCAGGCTTCGCCCGTCCCGATCATGGCCGACGAATCGCTTTTCGACGCGGTCGATGCTATCCGGCTGGTCCGCGAAGAAGCCGTTGATTACTTCAACATCAAGCTGTCGAAAAGCGGCGGTATTCTGGATGCGCTGCGGATCATCGGTATTGCCGAAGCCGCCGCAACCTGCTGCATGATCGGCTGTATGTCGGAGTCGCGGCTGGGCATTACGGCTAAGGCTCACCTTGCGTCTGCACGCCGGAATGTGACATTCTATGATCTGGACGCCCATTTCGAACATGCCATTGACCCCGTCGTTGGCGGGGCAACCTACGCCGGCTACCATATTACTCTACCCGACGTGCCGGGACTTGGTGCTACCGTTGATGCCGCTTTCCTTGCCAATTGCGAAAAAGAAACGTTTGTTTAAATGAATAATGTAACATGGGAAATGGATAATGTTGCCGGGTGACGAGCTGAAAAGCCGCAGGCGCATTATTCATTTGCCATTGTTCATTCTACATTCTTTGTACCCATCATGGAGATTACACTTGCCCAAACCGAAACTGACTTACAGGGTATTCTGGCGTTGCAACAGAAAAACCTGACCAAAAATTTACCGGCCGATATTCAGAGTCAGCAAGGCTTTGTAACGGTGGAGCACGATCCCGATGTGCTCCGGAAAATGAACGAAGCTGCTCCCCATGTGATCGCCAAAGACGGCGATACGGTGGTAGGCTATGCCATTACGATGCTGCCGCAGTTCGGTGAATCCGTACCCGAACTGGTGCCGTTGTTTGAACGCCTGGACTCGCTGGAATACAATGGCCGGTCGCTGGGTAGTCAGCGGTATTATGTTATGGGGCAGATTTGTGTCGGTGAGGGCTATCGGGGGCAGGGCATTTTTGATAAGCTATATCAGTTTCACCGCGAAACGTACAGCGACCGGTTTGATGTGTTTGTCACTGATATTTCAGAGCGGAATACCCGCAGCCAGCGTGCACACGAGCGGGTTGGGTTCAGGCCCATCAGCCGTTTCTACGACAGCAACCTGAACGAAACCTGGATTATCGTGGTCTGGGACTGGACGCTGTAAAACGGAATGGTATTCCGTTTGTTTGCTGACAGACTCATCGCTCGTGTGCTTATTGAGTGCTTGTGAAACGGAACACCATCGCGCGGTGACCGATCCGTTTTACAGTTTACTTACAAACCGGTTGCCTTTAACGTAATAGCGATAAGGCAGGTCAGCACCCTGGGTGATGCCGATGCGGGTGGTCGTAACCATGTCAAAACCGGTCAGGACGGGGCCACGGATGGCCAGCGTACCGGTTTCCAGCGACGAAAAGTTGTGGGCCGGCTGCTTAATACCCATGGCGATGACCAGCTTACCGGGGCCGTTACACAAATCACGCAGCCCATTCCGCGTGGCCGGGTCGAACAGGCGGCCGGCGGCTTCGCTCCGGCGCATGGCCATCAGGTCAATGCCTTCGGTTGGTTGTAAGGCCCTGATCAGAACCGCCTCGCCAACTTCTTCAGGGCCTGTTACAACATTGAGGCAGTAATACATGCCATAAATCTGGTAGACATAAACCGTACCGGCCGG
This sequence comes from uncultured Arsenicibacter sp., assembly GCF_945952095.1. Classification (GTDB taxonomy): domain Bacteria; phylum Bacteroidota; class Bacteroidia; order Cytophagales; family Spirosomataceae; genus Arsenicibacter. The sequence continues at coordinate 38,898 of NZ_CAMFHL010000002.1, forward strand.
GCCGAACATGGCCGCATTCCGCTGCGTTTTCCGGCGATAGGCATGGCAGGCCGGATCACCGGTCAGATAGCCTTCCGTCTCAACAATAATACCGGCCGTTGTTCCTTCCGGACTTTCGTGGACAAGCTCATACCCCAGTAATCGCTGCGCCAGGGTGAGTGTGTCGTGTTGTTCGTAAAAAGAAATGGTGGCACGTTGCTGCGTGCCACCACCTGTTATCTGTTCTGTCATGAATGAAGTTAAATTACATTCATGGTCTGTTCCTTGATTTTTTCGAGCTCATCTTTCATCTGTACCACAAACCGCTGAATCACGGCATCATTGGCTTTCGAACCGATGGTGTTGATCTCGCGGCCGATTTCCTGCGAAATGAAATTCAGCTTTTTACCGTTGGCGTCTGTTGACTCCAGTACTTCAAGGAAGTAAACCAGGTGATTGCGTAAGCGGACTTTCTCTTCCGAGATGTCGAACTTCTCGATATAGTAAACCAGTTCCTGCTCGAAACGGTTTTGATCAAATTCTTCGTTGCCCAGCAGTTCGGTTACGGCAGCCCGCATCCGTTCCCGCACGGCCGGGATCCGCAGGACATCCTGCTGCTCAATGTCGGCCAGCCGGTTGCTGATGGTCTGAATGTATTCGCGCAGGGCAATCTCCAGGGTGGCACCTTCCTGCTGCCGGAATTCATTGCACCGTTGCAGGGCAAGTGTAAGCGACTCCTGAATCACCTGCCAGTCGTTGGCGTTCGCTTCCGGATCGGTCGTGGCTTCGGTAACGTAGGCATTTGGCTGTTGCAGGGCCATTTTCAGCACATCGGTGTCATTCACACTCATCAGCATCAGATTGGCCGTTTCCTTAATGTCGGCAACGTAGGCAGACACCAGCGGCCGGTTAATCGTCAGGCCCGGGCGCACATCAACGGTACGGGCAATGTTCAGATTCAGCTCTACCTTACCGCGCTCGAGCTGCTGGGTTACCCGGTTGCGGATCTCAATTTCCTTATCAGAAAAGCTTTTCGGTATCCGGCAGAAAATGTCGAGAAACTTCGAGTTCAGGGTTTTGATCTCGATGGTAACCGTCAGCCCGTTGGCTTCGACAGTGGCGCTGCCAAAGCCCGTCATTGATTTTAACATACGTAGTTTCGATTTACGATTTACAACGTGCGGGGTTCAGCCGCGAATCGTAAATCTATTTTTCAATGGTTTGTTTCTGGAGTTTACTGGCCTCAAGCTCCTGATGCTCTTTCCGTTTACGGGCCACATCGCAGGCCAGATAAATCGCCTGGACCATCGACGTTTCGTCGGCAATACCTTTACCGGCAATGTCGTAGGCCGTGCCATGATCGGGCGATGTACGGATAAACGGCAGACCGGCTGTAAAATTCACGCCTTCGTCGAAAGCAATGGTTTTAAACGGAATCAGCCCCTGGTCGTGGTACATAGCCAGCACGGCGTCGAATTTCTTGTAAGAACGGGTGCCAAAGAACCCGTCGGCGGCAAACGGGCCGTATACCAGCTGCCCTTTCTGGCGCAGGTCATTGATCAGCGGCCTGATAATCTCATTTTCTTCGTTGCCCAGCAACCCTTCTTCGCCGGCGTGCGGGTTGAGGCCGAGCACCGCAATTTTTGGTTTGGCAATGCCGAAATCAAGCTTGAGTGACTGCATCATCAGGCTGAGTTTCTGCTGGATTTTCTCCCGCGTAACGGCCTGCTTAACCTCGCCCAGCGGGATATGCCCCGTCACGACGCCAACGCGCAGGTAATCGCTCACGAGGAACATCAGGCTGTCTGCCGCTCCGGCTGCTTCGGCGAGGTATTCGGTATGGCCCGGAAACTTAAAGTCGTCAGACTGAATATTATATTTGTTAATCGGCGCCGTAATCAGCGCGTCAAGCTTACCGGCTTTCAGGTCTTCAACACCGCGCTGCAAACAGGCAAAGGCGGCCTGTCCGGCTTCCGGTGTCACTTTACCCGGCTGAATCTCCTGCGGAGGCTGTCCCGGCTGTGTGCCTGCCTGATCGCTCCAGCAGGTGATGACGTTAGTCAGTTTGTGGCTGGCCTGCCCGATGTGCTGGATGCCGTTCAGGTTCCAGTCCTTCAGATTCAGCACGTTGCGATACCGGTTCAGTACCCGCATGGAGCCATAAATAACCGGTGTACACAGCCGCTGCATCCGGTTGTGCTGTAAGGCTTTCAGGATAACTTCCGGGCCGATGCCGTTGTAATCGCCGAGGGAAATGCCGATAACCAGCCGCTCCTGATTGGCAGGCTGGTCTTTTGCCAGTACACTGGCCTGACGCTGCGACTCTACGTTTGGCATGTCGCGCAGCGATTGCAGCCCTTCTTCACGCTCCTGGTGACGGTCTTCCCGTGGCTGGCGATCGTTGGCAGGCTGACGGTCTTCCCGTGGCTGACGTTGCTGGCGGTCTTCGCGTGGTTGCCGGTCATCGGTAGGCTGGCGTTCTTCGCGGGCCTGTTTTTGCTGTTGGCGATCCTGCGGCAGGCGATCCTGCGGCAGGCGCTCCTGCTGAACCGGTTTTTCAGCCCGTTCTTCAGCCACTACCCGTTCTTCGCGGGGCTGCTTTTGCTGTTGGCGCTCCTGCGGCAGGCGATCCTGCGGTTGGCGTTCGTCGGCAGGCTGACGATCTTCCCTTGGCTGACGTTGCTGACGGTCTTCCCGCGCCTGACCGTCCTTATTGCCATGCTGGCGCTGGTCGTTGTGATTACGGTGCCGGTCGTGCCGGTTGTTATGACCGCCTTCGCGCTGGCCGTTCTCACGCTGGTTATGCTCGCGGTTGCCGCCCTCACGGTTGCTGTTTTCACGGTTGCCGTTCTCGCGCTGCCCATGCTGCCGCTGTCCTTCATTGCGTGGATTGCCTTCCCGCGAATGCCGTTGCTCATCGCCACGGGGATTGCCCTGACGGGGTGTTTCGTTCCGTTGTCCGGCATCAGCAGGCCGTTCTCCCCGGTTATCTTTATTGTTTTGACGCTGTTCCATACATAAATTCAGAAGCAATACAGGACTGCAAGCTCAGTCGGGAATAAATAAAGTATCGGCTTTGCCTGACCTCAATACGCCTTGCGGGAATTATTCATTCCGGTGTACCGTTCCAATAAAGTATACATCATTCATAAAATCCATTGCAAGTTACGAAAAGCGAACGGATGTCCCAGAGTAAGCGTACCATTCTCATTGCTGATGACATGCACCCTTCTGTTTTTGCCATGCTCGATGGCGCGGGGTTTGCGTATGATTATCAACCTCAAATCACTCGTGCTGAACTACTGAATGCCCTTGCGGCCTATGACGGACTATTTATCCGGAGTAAAACCCGTATTGATGAAGAGGTGCTCGAAAAGGCGCCGGCGCTGCAATTCATCGGGCGTGCGGGGGCGGGGCTGGACTTAATTGATTTAGCGGCAACCGGAAAACGGGATATTCAGGTGTTTCATGCCGGTGAGGGAAACCGCGATGCCGTTGGGGAGCAGGTAGTCGGAATGCTGCTGTGTCTGCTGGCAAATATTCTGAAAGCAGATCAGGAGGTGCGTCAGGGTATCTGGGATCGCGAAGGTAACCGTGGCTATGAACTGGGTAGTATGACTGTCGGCCTGATCGGATACGGCAACAACGGCCAGGCAACGGCCCGCCGCCTGAGCGGGTTTGGCTGTAAGGTACTGGCTTATGACAAATACAGGACTGACTACAGCGACGACTGGGCACAGGAAGCAACTATGGAGCAGATTATGGCCGAAGCCGATGTACTGAGCCTGCATATTCCGCTGACTGCCGAAACGAAGAATCTCATAAACGACGAATTCATAGGCCGCTTAGCCAAACCGTTTTATCTGATCAATGCCTCGCGCGGCGAGGTGGCATCTTTATCGGCCATTGTTCAGGGGCTCGAAAGCGGGAAACTGCGCGGAGCCTGTCTGGATGTGCTGGAAAATGAAAAACTGAGCAAACTGACGCCTGAGCAGCAAACCGCCTTTGATTACCTGCGCCAATCGCCGAAAACCGTTCTGACGCCGCATATCGCCGGCTGGACCCACGAAAGCTACGTCCGGATTAATGAGGTGCTGGTGCGGCAGTTGGTGGCAGTCAAAGGCGAAAGAGTGAAAGAGTGAAAAAGTGGTCCGCCGTGCGGTGAAAGTGCGATTGCCGTCGTTGATAACCTGTATACGTTCTCTCATGGTCAAATACTTGCTTTTATTGCTTATGCCTGCATGGATGCAAGCACAGTCATTGCCGGCTAAACTAACGGCCTACCTGAACACGCTGCCCTCGTCGGTGACGGTTAGTCTGGCAGTGGAGTCGCTGACTGATCAAACGTCATTTTACCATAACGCCGACGACCGCAGCCCTTCGGCAAGCATTATCAAGCTACCGGTGATGGTGGAGGCCATGGAACAGGTGAAAGCCGGAACCTTTGTCCTGACAGAAAAGCACCTGCTGACGGAAGCAGAGAAGGCCGGTGGCTCAGGCGTTTTGCAAACCTACGCGGCCGGCAGCCCTGTAACTAATCTGGAGCTGGTAACGCTGATGATGACGCACAGCGATAACACGGCAACTAATATCCTCATTCATACACTGGGCCGCGACGCCATCAACCGCCGGATCAAGGCTATGGGCCTGCGACAGACACAGCTCAACCGGATTATGATGGACACCGCAGCTGTCCGGCGGGGCATCGAAAACTACGTAACTGCCCGCGAGATGAATACGTTGCTGACGGCAATTTACCGGCAGCAGGTGGCTACACCGGCTTTGTGCGGGCAAATGCTCGACATTCTGAAACAGAACACCGACACGTTGACGATTCCGCGCCTGATTCCCAAAACCGGTTCGGCAGGCCCTGTGGCCATCGCGCACAAAACCGGAACACTGGCTTATGTGCGGGGAGATGCCGGTATTGTGTATGCCCGCCGCCCGTTTGTGATGTCGGTGCTGGTGCGGGGAACAACCACGGAAAAAGCGGAGCAGATCATCGGCGAACTGGCCCTGCACTGCTTTACGCATTTCGACCGGCCATAAAAAATTCCGGAAGCAGGCTGCTTCCGGAATCGGATCAACTCAGTTATTGCGTGGATGTAATCAGGCTTTTTTGAAGGCAATCGTGATGGTATAGGTACTGGTTTTACCCGATCCGTCTTCCATTTGCTCCTGGTATGACCAGTTCATGGTATTGCCGCTAAAGGTTGCCTTATAAATTGTTTTGGCGCCGTCGCTGTCGGTCAGGGTTATCTGATCGCCGTTGAGTGCCCACCGGCCGCTGGTATCCAGACCTGTTGCTTCTTCCGGATCGAGGTCTCTGCATGACGTAGGGTTGTCGGCTGATATGGTGCCGTCGCCTTTGAATTTAACAGTCAGGTCAGTTAAGCAGGTGCTGCCGGAAAGCTCAACCAGTAACGGCAGCATATCTGATATCGTTCCGAACGGCTCACCCAGATTGATGGCCGGATTTACCTTCATGGCTGTCATGTGCCAGTTGCCTTCGACCGGTGAGCTGCCGGGGTTAATTTCCGGCGCAGACTGCTTACAGCCAACGGCAAAAACGGTCATAACCAATGCCATCAGGACAAGAGAACGCAGACGATTGAATGAGAATAATGTGTTCATAGCTGTTATTTTTTGTTGTTTGACAGCTCAAAATTGGCCGATGGGCGGCGGGATTCCAGCCTGAACGTGTCTCATCTGCGGATTTAGGTTTATAAAATGGTGTTTTCAGGGCCTGAACCGCAAGAGGTATTAATTCGGGAATCAGAAGGAAAATGGCTGTTTTGTACAACATCAATCGGAGTTCATATCAGCTTACTTTTATCCGGTTTACTGTATTTTCATTAATTTTAATTCAGCTTTAGTCATTGAGCCATATTGAGTTCGCTAAAATCTTCTCAACTTTACGGGCTTTCTAACACATGAATAACAAGTTTCGAATCAACAAATGCTGGTAACTACTACATCTAACATTGAAGGTAAACGCATCACAAAATACATTGGACTGGTTAATGGTGAGGCCATTATCGGGTCTAACGTGGTTAAGGATTTTTTCTCCAACATCCGCGATGTGGTGAGCAGTCGCTCAGGCGCTTATGAACAGGGGCTGCGGGAGGCCAAAAGCATTGCGATCAAGGAAATGATCGACCAGGCGCACCGGCTGGGTGGCAATGCCATCATTGGCGTTGACCTCGATTACGAAACAATCGGTAGTGGTGCCATGCTGATGGTGTCGGCCAACGGTACGGCGGTTGTTGTGGAGTAAAAACCGCCCATCCGCCGAAAGACGGGCTCTATCCGAAACGGGTTGCCCCGAACCAGCTGAATCACGTAAGTTTATTCATTCATTGCGCCGGTGGTCTGCCGGCTGCTCATCTCCCTTGGAATGAAATTTCTTCGTCAGACACTGGAAAGTTTCCGCTTTGCCTGGCAGGCACTGCGTTCAAACCTGCTCCGTACGACGCTCTCGCTGCTGGGCGTAACCGTCGGTATCTTCTCAATCATTGCCGTTTTTACCATTGTCGACTCGCTGGAAAAAAACATTAAGGACAGCTTGTCGGGCATTGGTGACCGGGTAGTCTATGTTCAGAAATGGCCGTGGATTTTCGGGGGCGAATACCAGTGGTGGAAATACTTCCAGCGGCCCGAACCGTCTATGGCCGAATTTAAGTTTCTGTCAGAACGGATGGAAACCGCCGAAGCTGTCGTGGCGATGGACTTTAAAGGCAACGTCACGATCGAACAGGGCAGCAACAGCATGAAAGGGCTGGTCCAGGGCGTTTCGATTGATTACAATAAAATCTCGGACGTGCCCGTGGAAGACGGCCGGTATTTCTCCCAGCAGGAAATGGACGCTTCACGCAACATTGTCATCATTGGGGCGGAAGTAGCTGAGAAAGTGTTTGGCGTGGTGTCGCCGGTCGGTAAAACCATGAAAATCGGCGGTTCCAAATTCACTGTAATCGGCGTTCAGGAAAAGAAAGGGGCCAGTCTGGTGAGCTTCGGCGGTAATCCGGATACAAAATGCCTCATCCCGATCGGGGCCTTTGCCCGCATGTACCACGCCATCAACCCGAGCATTGATATTGCCATCAAGGCCTATCCCGAAGATGAGGGGTTACAGAATCTGGAAGGCGAAATCCGCGGGCTGATGCGGGCACGCCGGAGCCTGAAACCAGCGCAGGACGATAATTTTGCCATTAACCGGCTCGATGCCGCTGCCCAGGCCATCAGCAGTCTCTTTGCCGTACTGACCCTGGCAGGCTGGGTTATCGGCAGCTTTTCCATTCTGGTCGGCGGATTCGGCATTGCCAATATCATGTTTGTATCGGTTAAGGAACGGACCAATATTATCGGCATTCAGAAATCGCTGGGGGCTAAAAATTACGTCATCCTGTTTCAGTTTCTGTTCGAAGCCATTATGCTTAGCCTGGTCGGGGGAGGGGTTGGTGTACTGCTGGTCTATCTGCTGTCGTTTATATCTCTGGGCAGCCTTGACATTATTCTGTCGGTCGCCAACATTATTCTGGGGTTAGGGGTTTCCAGTATTATCGGGGTTGTTTCGGGGATACTACCGGCTATTTCGGCCGCCCGGATGGATCCGGTGATTGCGATCCGTTCAAAATAAAGCTTCTGAACGGTACTGGAAAACCTTGTAGGATATCCTATTGTTTTTGTTCATTTGTGGACGTAACAAGCAAACTAACCATCTTGTCAATCATGAGAGTGATTTTGTATATACTTATTTTTCTGCTCGTCGTAACCGGTATCATGTATATCCTGACGGGCTGGAGCTACAGCGACGGCGAACGGGCCGGTACGCTGTCGAAATTCAGCCGCCGCGGCTATATTTTTAAAACGTACGAAGGCGTACTGAATGTAGGCGGATTTTCGGGCGAAACCGGCTCGCTGACACCTCAGTTTTTTGATTTTTCGGTAAAGGATGACGACGTGGCCAAAAAGATTACCGAAGCCGTGAAAACGGGCCAGCGGGTAACCTTGCATTATGAAGAAAGAATCCTTCGTCTGCCCTGGAACGGTGACACAAAATACTACATAACTGACGTAGAATTTATTGGGCCTGTCTATCCTCAGGGGTATGGTTTTCCGGGGCAGCAGCCCTATCAGCAACAAGCTCCGGCACAGCCTCAGGCTGTTCCTGATTCTGCTTTGTAATTAACTGTAAATCAGTGAATAGCTAAATATGTTTCGTTGAGCGAAAAGGCCTGGTAAATACCGTTTACCAGGCCTTTTTCTTTTCAGGAAAAGGTTTGGTAAACTGGCCGGATTGTTGTAAATTTATACAGTAAAACAAACTGTAAAACATGGCAAAAAATGACACGGCACAAGCCCCTGCGAGTGAAGCAGAGAAGAAGCTGAAAGCCCTGCAAACCACCATTGAAAAGCTGGATAAGACCTTTGGTAAAGGTACTGTTATGCGCTTGAGCGAGACAAAGGTTATGGATGTTCCGGTGATTTCGACCGGTTCACTGGGCCTTGACCTGGCGCTGGGTATTGGTGGTATTCCCCGTGGTCGGATTGTAGAAATCTACGGTCCTGAATCATCAGGTAAAACAACCCTGACCATGCATGCCATCGCTGAAGCACAGAAGGCAGGTGGTTTGGCCGCATTCATTGATGCGGAACACGCTTTTGACCGCGCTTATGCCGAAAAGTTAGGGATTGATACCAACAATCTGCTGATTGCTCAGCCTGATAACGGTGAACAGGCTCTTGAAATCGCCGAGCACCTGATCAGCTCGGGCGCTATTGATATTCTGGTTATTGACTCCGTTGCTGCTCTTGTACCGAAAGCCGAGATTGAAGGCGAGATGGGTGAGAGCAAAATGGGCCTTCAGGCCCGTCTGATGTCGCAGGCGCTGCGTAAAATGACGGGGGTAATCAATAAAACCCAGTGCTGCTGCATTTTCATCAACCAGCTCCGTGAAAAAATCGGGGTAATGTTCGGTAATCCTGAAACAACAACCGGTGGTAACGCGCTTAAATTCTACGCCTCTGTGCGTCTGGACATCCGCCGTACCGGTCAGATTAAAGAAGGTGCCGATCAGGTACTTGGTAACCGGACGAAAGTTAAAGTGGTGAAAAATAAACTGGCCGCACCGTTTAAGGTGGTCGAGTTTGACATCATGTACGGACAGGGCATCTCGAAGGTCGGCGAAATTCTGGATCTGGCGGTTGAGATGGAAATCGTGAAGAAATCCGGTTCATGGTTCTCGTACGACGGTAATCGTCTGGCTCAGGGCCGCGATGCCGTTAAAGAACTGCTGCTGGATAATCCTGAACTGATGGCCGAACTGGAAAACAAAATCCGGATGAGGATTAAGGCAGATCAGGATGCACTGCTTGACCCGGAAAATGATCTGCAGGAAGAAGACGACGTGTTACTGGAAGATTAATAAATTTCAGTCTTCATAGTGTCCTCTGTCTGTTAAGATTAACACTGATTTAATTGATATGAAAGCGGTATTGAGAACTCTCAATACCGCTTTTCTGTTAAGATCTTATGACTCATGTACCATACTTTATGAGAAGTCTTTACGAAATTAGCGTAGATTCTCTCCCGTCTATGGCAATTTTGCAAAAATATCATTCGCCGTTTTAGCTTTTTGGCTAATTTCGCCCCGTTAGTTTGATGCACGTCACTAAGTATATTCTTAGTATTGTGATTTTTATTATTTGAATACTCTACCCGATATAGCTCTATGGCAAACATTGCTGAATTATCTGTCGATGGCAAAACCTATCAGTTCCCAACCCTGGTTGGAAGTGAAAACGAACCAGCAATCGATATTTCGAACCTCCGTGATCAAACAGGTTATGTTACCTTAGATAAAGGTTACAAAAACACCGGTGCTACAAAGAGTGCTATCACCTTTCTGGATGGTGAAGAAGGCATTTTGCGTTATCGGGGGTACTCAATTGAAGAATTAGCAGCAAAGGCGACTTTTCTTGAAGTGGCTTATTTGCTGATCTATGGAGAATTGCCAACGCAGGAGCAATATTCGAAATTTGAAAACGCGATCCGCCGGCACACCATCGTCAACGAAGACATGCGGAAAATCTTTGAAGGCTTTCCGGTGAATGCACACCCGATGGGCGTTCTGTCGTCGCTGGTAAGTGCCATGAGTGCGTTCTATCCGGATTCGTATGATGGTAAAGGCGAAGACAAAACAGAATTGCACATTCTGCGTCTGCTGGCTAAACTACCGACGATTGCCACGTGGTCGTACAAAAAATCACAGGGTCACCCGGTAAATTATCCGAAAAATAACCTCGACTACTGCTCAAACTTCCTGCACATGATGTTTGCATTGCCGGTTGAGGAATACAAGATCGATCCGGTGGTAGCAGAAGCACTGAACGTGCTGCTGATTCTGCACGCTGATCACGAGCAAAACTGCTCGACCTCAACTGTTCGTCTGGTTGGCTCGTCGCAAGCAAACCTGTACTCGTCGATCTCGGCCGGTATCAGTGCGCTGTGGGGGCCGCTGCACGGTGGTGCCAATCAGGAAGTAATCGAAATGCTGGAGGCAATCAAAGCAGATGGCGGCGATGTAGCGAAATATGTTGACATGGCTAAAAATGCCAAAACAACCGGCTTCCGGCTGTTCGGTTTCGGTCACCGTGTGTACAAAAATTTCGACCCGCGCGCGAAAATCATTAAGAAAGCCGCTGATGATGTGTTGAGCAAGCTGGGCGTGAATGACCCTGTTCTCGACATTGCCAAACAACTGGAAGAACTGGCACTGAACGATCCGTATTTCGTGCAGCGTAAACTGTATCCGAACGTCGATTTCTACTCAGGTATTATTTACCGTGCGCTGGGTATTCCGACGAACATGTTTACCGTTATGTTTGCGATTGGTCGTCTGCCGGGCTGGATCGCGCAGTGGAAAGAGATGCGTGAAACGAAAGAACCAATCGGCCGGCCGCGTCAGATTTACGTTGGTGCAACCCTGCGTGATTTTGTGCCGATGGCTGATCGTAAATAAGATTTCCGGTCATTTTGATGAGGCCCGCACCAAACAGGTGCCGGGCCTCTTTTTTTGCCGTAACTTTGGGCGAAAATGAATAATGAGCCATGTAAAATGAAGAATGGGACAGCGCAGCTGATCATTATCCAATAATCATTTTACAGTATACAGTTAAAGAGAATGGGTGAACACGAAGAACTGATTAACTACTTTAAACAGGCCGACTTGCCGGAAACCTCACTGGTTATTAACCATTACGAAACGGCTACTAATGTTAAGCTGTTTGTCGAGGGATGCCTGAATCGTATACAATCAGCGAATGTAAGTATCCGGAAAGACGCCGTGCGTAGTCTGACGGAATTACGGGCTAAACTTCAGGAACAATAAACCGATACGTATATGTGGCAGGAAGAAGACAATAAACTAACCCGCACCTTCAGCTTTGCCGACTTCAGCGAGGCGTTTGCCTTTATGACACGGGTAGCACTGATTGCAGAAAAAGCGGATCATCATCCGTTCTGGACAAATGTGTATAATAAAGTAACGATTGAACTGACAACCCACGATGCGGGTAATACAGTGACAGAAAAAGACCGTCAGTTTGCCCGTGCGGTTGACCGTTTGACAGGAGCATAAAAAAATTCCTGCCCTCAACCTGGAGCAGGAATTAAAAACCACTGTTTAGAAAATGCGTCAGATCGGCTTGCGGGCCGTTTTTTTATGTCTTATCCAGCCTGAACAGGTTCAGCCGAACGGGAAATCTTGTTGAATCAGGCAATGAGCCAAAGCTGGCTGGGAAGCAGGAGGGTATTCTCCATATGGAACATCCAGGACTCTTTGTTCATTACTTAATGCAATTTAGGCCAAAATAGCCGGCTAAACACGTTTATTCCCGTAAAAGATGCGTTTCTATAGACATTATAGTCAAAACTCCGGTCTTTTGATTATGTGTCTGCATGCATTAATCAATAAATACTGCGGTACACGAGGGAATTCAGCTAAAAAAAATACAAAAAAGGGTGTCTCCTTTATGATTAGCCGTAAAACCATTTAATTTGGTTATGGCAACATTACAATAAATAATTGTCTTAAAACGATATTGTTTGCAGAAAAGACAAGTTATTTACTGAAGAGTTACTGCTCTGGTCTGGATTAAGGCCGGAGTTATCAGTTTTTAATTGCAGGAAAGTCGAAACTTTAGGAAGTTTGGTGTGCTGAATGAACCACCGCCACAGGTTGAACCCTACGGCCGGTTAGCACAGCAAACCAGAAAAAGTATAAAATCAGCCAATACCTTGAAGCTATACCTTGTTCCGACACCGATCGGAAATTTAGAAGACATAACCCTGCGTGCAATTAATGTATTGAAGGCTGTGGATGCAATCCTGGCAGAAGACACGCGGACATCCGGCGTATTACTGAAACACCTTGGTATCAGTAAACCGCTGCATAGCTACCATATTTTCAACGAGCATCAGACGGTACAACGGGTCATTGCTCAGTTGAAGAGTGGTAAACAACTGGCACTGGTATCTGATGCCGGAACGCCGGGAATTTCTGATCCCGGGTTTCTGCTGGTACGCGAGTGCCTTAAAAACGGCATTCAGGTTGAGTGTCTGCCCGGGCCAACGGCGTTTGTCCCTGCCCTGGTAAATTCCGGCTTCCCGGCCGACCGCTTTACGTTCGAAGGTTTTCTGCCGCATAAAAAAGGCCGTCAAACACGGTTACAGGAGCTGGCGGCTGAGGAGCGCACGATGATCTTTTATGAGTCGCCGCATCGCCTGCTGAAAACGCTGCAACAGTTTCAGGAGGTTTTCGGTGCTGAACGGCAGGGGAGTGTATCGCGTGAGCTGACAAAAGTGTATGAAGAAACTGTACGCGGCACGTTGCCGGAAATAATTGCGTATTTTGCCGAAAAAACGGTAAAAGGTGAAATTGTTATTTGTATTCAGGGGGCCGAAAAACCGGCGCGACGATCAGGAAACAAGTACCAGCAGGCAGATGAGGACGACGACGATCAATAAGCGTAGCTGGATTAGTATACTGGGTATTATGCTACTGGCGATGACGCTACGGGCACAGCCGCTCTCGCCGTCAGCACAGGCCAGTATTATTACGGTGGCCCCCGGCGAAGCCCTGTATTCCAGCTTCGGGCATATTATCCTGCGGATTTATGATCCGATGACCGGGCTGGACCGTCCCTACAACTACGGTACCTTTGACTTCCGCACCGACAATTTCTACGTCAAATTCCTGCGCGGTACATTGCCTTATACGCTGAGCGTGGGTGATTTATACCGTGAGATGGCATACTGGCAATACGAAAACCGGAGCGCCCGCGAACAGGTCCTGAACCTGTCACCCGCCCAGAAACAGCGCCTGTTCGACGCGCTGGAAACGAACTACCGCCCCGAAAACCGGGAATATCAGTATAAATTCTACTACGACAACTGCGCAACCCGTCCGGTTGAGATGCTGGTGAAAGCCTGTGGCGACAGCCTGCGGTTTAACAACGCCGTGGATACGACCCGCTCGTTCCGGCAGTGGATGAACGATTATCTGAACCGCCAGCCATGGGCGCAGCTGGGCATGAACCTTGCGCTGGGCTATCCGTCGGATGAAACGGCCAATGCCTGGCAGGTGATGTATCTGCCCAATAACGTGTTTGCGCAGCTGGCCAAAGCAACCATCCGGATGCCGAACGGACAGATGATGCCGCTTGTGCAGCGGGAGCAGGTCTTGTTTCAGGCCGCGCAGACATTACCGCAGGAGCTGCCGTTTTTGTTGGATCCGAACGTAGTATTTGCCATTCTGGGCCTGTTACTGGCAGCCGTAACGATCCGGCAATACAAGGCCGGTAAGGTGAGCCGCCGGATTGACAGAGTATTGTTTTCATTCATCGGACTCTGCGGCTGGGTATTGCTGCTGCTTTGGGTAGCGACAAACCACGGCGTTACAGCCTGGAACCCGACAATCCTGTACCTGATGCCATTTCACTTACCCTTGATTTTCTGGGTAACTAAGCCACAGAACCTGCGGTTTGCCAATGCGTATTTCGGTATCACGGCTATATTGATTATTATCGGGCTGTTGCTGGCAAAAGTGCCTGGCGGCGCCCATGTACTGCTGGGCCTCACCTTACTGATCCGTTGCTTTGTAAACATGCGGCTGAGCCGTAACCGTTCGCTGATGCCAACGTCCGGTTCCGCTGATGATTTGATGTCAACCACGTAAGCTAACGCATCTTTCCCATGACAAACGACCTTCGCCTGCTGACCCGTGAGATGAGTCAGATTGCCCGTGAAGCCGGTGCCTTTATTGCGCAGGAAGCCCGTTCATTCAGCCGGGAGGCTATCGAATACAAAGACTTTAATAACCTCGTTTCGTATGTCGATAAGGAAGCCGAGAAGCTGCTGGTTGACCGCCTGCACCGGTTACTGCCCGAAGCCGGTTTTATTACCGAAGAAGGGACTACGGGGCAGGAGGCAGATCAGTCAGGGCTGAACTGGATTATCGACCCGCTGGACGGAACGGCTAATTTCATTCATAAAGTACCGGTTTATTCGGTGAGCATTGGTCTGGCGCAGGGTAGTACACCGCTGGCCGGCGTTGTATTCGATATTAACCGCAACGAGTCGTTTACGGCCTGGCAGGGCGGCGGTGCATGGTGCAGCACAAGCGGCGGCACGGACGAAAAAATTCAGGTTTCGCCGGCGCGGTCGTTGCAGGAGAGCATGATTGCGACCGGTTTCCCGTACCGTTTTTTTGATCAGATACAGAAATACCTCAATATTCTTCAGTTATTGATGCAAAACACGCACGGGATGCGGCGAATGGGGTCGGCGGCTATCGATTTAGCGTCGGTTGCCTGCGGTCGTTTTGAGGCGTTTTATGAGTTTAATCTGAATTCGTGGGATATGGCAGCCGGGGTGCTGCTTGTTCAGGAAGCGGGCGGGATTGTAACCGACTTTGAAGGCGGGAACGAGTATCTCTTCCGGGGCGATATCATTGCCGGGTGCGGCATGCAACCCCAATTGCTGAAGGTCATTGACGAACACTGGCGTAATTAATCAACGTACTAAATACAACAACGATGGACCTGCGTTATCCGATTGGTAATTTTGAATACGGAAAATCGTATTCATTCGACGATAGTAAGGCGGCCATTGCTGCCATCGCGGTACTGCCGTTTAATCTGACCGAGCTGGTTGGTAAATGGGGAGACGACCGCCTTGATACGCCATACCGCCCGGATGGCTGGACGGTGCGGCAACTGATCCATCACATTGCCGACAGCCACATGAATGCCTATGTGCGTACGAAGCTGGCACTGACAGAAGAAAACCCGACCATCAAAGGCTATGAAGAAGCGGAATGGGCAAAGCTACCCGATTCAACCTTATCGGTTGCGCCTTCGCTGGTCATTATCAGTAACCTGCATCTGCGTTGGGTAACGGTTCTGGAAAGTTTGACCGAAAAAGATGTTGCCCGGACGTACTATCACCCCGGTTATCAGCGGAGCTTTGCCCTTGGTGAAGTAATAGCGCTCTATGCCTGGCACTCCGAACATCATTACCAGCATATTTATCAGCTGGCAAAGCGGGAACAGTGGATTTAAATTTGCTGTTACCCTGATACTATGGGACAGGAACTGCTTATTCTATTGTTGTTTTTGGGTGCTTTGGGTTATCTTGGACAACGGGTATACCGGTCGTTATCGCAGAAACAAGGCTGTGGCAAAGGGTGTGGTTGTGCTGTTAATCAGCCCGCCGTGCCGTCACATGATAATAAATAAAACCCCCTGAGAACATTTTGCCGGGAGACAGGTTCGTATAGCCATGAGTGCTGAACGAACCTTTTTTTTATGGGTCAATAGTATACTGATTACACTGCTGATTACCAGTTGTAACCGCGTGAATCCTGACCCCCCAGCTGCGGTTGGATTTGACCAGCCGATCCCTACTCCCAGATCGTATCTGGTAGGCCGGGTTACATTTGAATTAGCCGATCTGGAAAAGAAAATAAACGATAAACTTGGTGTAGTGCTGGTTGATGAAGACCAGCTGAAAGGCACTAAAAGTGAAAAGTTTCACCTTAAGGTTGAACGCATCGGACCGGTAAAATTGCGGTACGTGCGTCAGCAGGTCTTTTTCTCGGCGCC
Organism: uncultured Arsenicibacter sp.; assembly: GCF_945952095.1. Taxonomy (GTDB): domain Bacteria; phylum Bacteroidota; class Bacteroidia; order Cytophagales; family Spirosomataceae; genus Arsenicibacter. Next base: position 55,044 of record NZ_CAMFHL010000002.1, read on the forward strand.
GTTGCGTATCTGGGTAGGTAATCCGCTGGCATTGCGTAAGAAAAATGCAGAGGCCAAACGACCACTTGGCGTGCTGTTTGTCCGTTTCAAAAGCCCCGTTGAGGTAAATACCGGCTGGCGTTTATCGACCAAATCCGAATTTGTGAGTTATAAGTGGATTAACCGGCCGCGGTTGCGGGTACTGGGCGTCTCGCTGAACGTAACGAATCTGGTAAATAAAGTGCTTGAAAAACAGCGGAGTACAATCGAAGAAGCGATCGATCAATCCATTCAGAATGAGGTCCGGCTGGAGCGGGAACTCGGAAACATCTGGCGGGATCTGCAAAAACCGATTTTACTTAACAAAAAGGTAGATACCATCTGGCTGGTACCAAAACCGGTCAGTGTAGCCGCTGCTCCCTTGTCAGGAACGACAAAAACGATTACGGTACCGCTCAGGATTGGGTTTGAGACTGACATTGCCATTGGACCGAAGCCGGCGTTTAAACCCGTTAAGAGGCTGCCGCGGCTGGAGCGGGTTACCGAGCTCCCGGCGGATACAGACCTGCATGTGCTGAGTCAGATAAAGTACGCCGATATTAATACTGTGCTGGAAAAGACGATGCGGAAACGTAAAATCAAACTGGCCGGCGGTGCCATTCAGGTAAAGAGTGCGAGTGTGTATGGCGGCCAGAACTCGCTGATTGTTAAAACAGAAGTGGGGGGAGCCGTGAAGGGAACGCTTTATTTCCATGGGAAACCCGTTTTTGATACCTTAACGAATACGTTACAGGTTAAGCAGGTCGATTTTGATGTACGAACGCAGGAAACGCTGCTGGGAACTGCCGACTGGCTGTTGCACGACCATTTACGGGATACGCTGAGCCACGTTCTGCAAATACCGCTTGATAATCAGATTGATCAGATACCAGGTAAAATTGAAGAGGCAATTGATCGGGGGAAAACCGGTCAGAAAATAAACCTTGATCTGCGGGATTTTATTTTTATTCCCAAAAAAATCGCTGTCCGCCCCGAAGGTATACAGGTGCTGATCGTCATCCGGTCAAAAGTGCGGATTACAGTCAAAAAACTCTGACCGGCAGCGGGGCTGTTCAGGTTGTCCAGCGCCAGAGGTAACGGGAAGCCAGTGTCCGGTAGGGCCGCCATGGTTCGGCCAGCTGCTGTAATTGCTTAATCAGTGCACGGCCTGTCAGACCGGCGGTTTCATCCGGAAAGGCCCGCATCATACGCTGGCGGATAACCAGATCATCGACCGGAAAGATGTCCGGGCGGTCCAGTACAAACATCAGCAGCATTTCCACCGTCCACCGGCCGACACCTTTAATCGGTAAGAGGTACTGTACGATTTCTTCGTCGGCCAGCGTGTTGATATACGCGTGGTCGAGCCGGTTTTCCAGCGTAAATGCTGCTACACTCTGCAGGTACGAAATCTTCTGAAACGACAAACCGGCACTGCGCAGTTCTTCGGTTGTTTTGAGGAGCAGCGCGTCAGGACGCGGGTACTGATCCGGAAATAAAGCCCGGAAACGCCGGAAAATAGCATCAGCCGCCTTGACAGAAATCTGCTGCGAAACAATGCTTTCCAGCAGCGCCAGGTACAGATCACCGGCCCAGTCGACAGCCGGTTTCGGGTGTGGTGTTCCGGCAATAATGCGGGCCATTACAGGTTCTGACTGAAGGTGCTCCAGGGCGGGGGCGATTGCGGCATCCATGCTGCAAAGTAACATAACATCCTGCTATATTTGACACTGATTCTTGCTGATTTATGACAAAAAGACGACACCGTTATTCAGATAAAAATCTGGGTACTTCGCCTGGCACAGTAACGTATGTCGGGCAGGAAATTGAGCACGCTACACATATACGTCGGGTTGAATACAATGCGGAGACCTACCGGATTGATGAATCCGGCCGGTTGAGTGCCTGCCGCCTGCCGGCCGAAGATGCGCCGTTTGTGACCTGGGTGGATGTTGACGGTATTCACCAGTCACAGGTTATTGAAGCAATTGGTGACCAGTATAAACTACATCCGCTGTTGTTAGAGGATGTGGTCAATACACACCAGAAGCCGAAGCTGGAGCCCTATGATGATACAACGATTTTCGTTACGCTGAAAATGCTTCATTACGACGACAGCCTGGCGGAGATCGACAGTGAGCATGTCAGTCTGGTACTGGGCAGGAACTTTGTGGTGTCTTTTCAGGAAGAGCGCACCAACGACATTTTCGATCCTGTCCTGAACCGGATAAAAGCCTCAGCCGGTAAAACGCGGCGCAATGGTGCTGACTACCTGTTTTACGCGCTGCTGGATGTCATTGTTGATCATTATTTTTCTGTTCTTGAGCGTGTTGGCGAGCGGCTGGATATTCTGGAAGACCACATTGTGCAGCAGCAGGCCGGACAGCCAACATTAACGATGCTGTATGCCCTGAAACGTGAACTGAACTTTATGCGTCGTGTGGTCTGGCCGGTCCGTGAAATGATCGGGATGGTGATGCGGGAAGAATCCGTGCTTATTCAGTCAAACTTACAGCCTTATCTGCGCGATTTATACGACCATGTTTCGCAGGTGATCGAAACACTGGATTCATATCGGGAATTGATACCGGGGTTGATGGATCTGCACCTGTCAACGGTGAGTAACCGTATGAATTCAGTGATGAAAACCCTGACGATCTTCTCGGCGATTTTCATGCCGCTGACCTTTATTGTGGGTGTTTACGGAATGAACTTTGAGCATATGCCGGAGTTGAGCTGGCATTATGGATACTATACGGTCTGGGCTATAATGGGCGTTGTTACGGTGGCGCTGGTGATTTATTTTAAAAAACGGGGATGGATGTAATGTCTTTAAAACAGCCACAACATGTTGCGGCTCTGCGTATGAATTGGATTACAGACTCCCGGCAGGTCATGGTGCCGGAACAGAGTATATTTTTTGCTATTCGTGGTGAACGACACGACGGACACCAGTTTATTGGTGAATTATACGGGAAGGGTGTAAGAGAGTTTGTGGTAGATACAGCAGCCATGACGCCGGAGCGCCGGTCTGAATGGGCGGGTTATACCGATGCTACCTTTCATGAAGTCGCCAATAGCCTGCAAACGTTACAGCAGTGGGCAACGGTACACCGTATGCAGTTTCAGCTCCCTGTTATTGGGATTACCGGTAGCAACGGAAAAACAATTGTCAAAGAATGGCTGACACAACTGCTAAACCCTACGTTTGTTGTAGCGCGTAGTCCGAAAAGCTATAATTCTCAGGTGGGGGTGCCGTTGTCGGTCAGGCAGCTTAATGAAACGCATACACTGGCAATATTTGAAGCCGGTATCTCAAAACCACATGAAATGCAGTTACTTGAGCCGATCATCCGGCCGGCGATCGGGATTTTTACCAACATAGGAACTGCCCATGATGAAGGTTTCCGGAGCTGTAAACAGAAGGTGGCCGAAAAGCTGCGGTTATTTACCCGCTCCGAAGTACTGATTTATCGTCAGGATTACCCGGAAATTGATGAGGAAGTAAACCTGTTACTGAAAGCAGTTAATCCCTCGATCCGGTTGGTTCGCTGGCACATGGGTGATGGCCCGGCTACCGAATTCTGTGCAACCGTTGAGCAGGACCAGCTTCAGTTACATCACCCGACGCATGGCAACTGGGCATTGCAGCTGCCATTTGCTGACCCCGCCTCGGTAGAAAACCTCATCCATTGTGTCGTGACGTTAATTAGCATAGGCATTACCGATCCTGCCGATCTGCAATCCCGTTTGCATCGTCTGCGGCCGGTATCGATGCGGCTTGAGCTGAAGGAGGGAATTAACCATTGTGTCGTCATCGACGACTCGTACAATAATGATGTAGCGGGCTTACAGCTGGCATTGAGTTTTTTGCAGCAGCAAGTCAACCGGGACCGGAAAGTGGTGATTTTGTCCGATGTATTGCAATCGGGCCAGAAAGAAGATGAACTGTATGCGCACATTGGCCGTCTGGTAAGCGAGCAAAACCTGAGCGGGTTTATCGGTATTGGCCCGGAACTGAGCCGGCATGCACAGTATTTCCCGGCCGGGAGTCAGTTTTATGCATCAACTGAGGCGTTTTTAACGGGCGAACCGTTAAGCCGGTACCGCGACAGCGTCGTGTTGGTAAAAGGGGCACGTACATTCTCGTTTGAGCGCATTGTTCAGCGGCTGCAACGGAAATTTCATGGTACCGTACTGGAAATCAATCTGGATGCATTGACCCATAACCTGAATTACTATCGTCAGAAAGCAGGGCCGGAAACAAAAATCATGGCTATGGTCAAAGCGTTTGCCTATGGTAGCGGCAGTGCTGAGGTGGCTCAGTTACTGCAGTTCCAGCGGGTCGATTACCTGGCCGTTGCCTATGCTGATGAAGGAGTAACGCTGCGGCAGAACGGAATCGAACTGCCGGTGATGGTTATGAATCCATCGCCGGAGACGTTTGCCACATTGCTTGACTACCAGCTCGAACCGGAGATTTACAGTTTCCGTATCCTGCACGAATGGATTGATTTTCTGGAAGCCCGGCCGCACGCCTCGTCGTCGGTGCATATTAAAATTGATACGGGCATGCACCGGCTGGGCTTCCGGGCCGAAGAGCTTGGCGAAGTCGGTGCATTGGTAGCCCGGCAACCCCGGATGCGGGTGGCCAGCGTATTCAGCCATTTAGTAGGAGCAGACGAAGCGCAGTTTAACGCCTTTTCACGGGAGCAGTATGAGCAGTTTATTGCCGGTACGGATGCCTTGACCGCGTCGCTGGGGTATTGTCCGTTGCGGCATTTGCTGAATTCAGCCGGTATTGTCCGCTTTCCGGAGTTTAAACTCGATATGGTTCGTTTAGGAATCGGATTGTATGGGGTAGAAGCCACACGGCAGGAACAAAGGATGCTGCGTACGGTAGGTACGCTGAAAACCGTGATCAGCCAGATCAAGACCGTTCCGGCAGGAGATACGGTGGGGTATAGTCGTTCGGGTTTACTGGATCATGAAGCACGGATTGGCACGCTGGCGATCGGGTATGCTGATGGGTTTGACCGGCGGCTGGGCAAAGGTGTTGGGCAGGTGTTGGTCAACGGGGTTCTTTGCCCGACAATTGGCAATGTCTGTATGGACATGACCATGGTTGATCTGACAGGAATTGACGCGGCCGAAGGCGATGAGGTAATCATCTTCGGTGAAGGGGCACCAATCAGCGATCTGGCACAAGCCATCGACACAATCCCATATGAAATCCTTACCGGAGTCAGTGAGCGGGTGAAGCGGGTTTTTTACAAAGAATGAAAGCCTGTGAAGGGGCATCGGCAATGCCGGTACATTGTGATAAAAGAAAAAAACGACTCTCAATACGGGGAGTCGTTTTTTTAGCACCTAAAGCAAGTAAAAGAGTAAACATCTTGATGGACTGTCTACAAGGGTTAATAAGGCCCGAAATCAAAATGTAACAGCGAAATGACATTTTTTTTTATTTTTTTTTGATGATGAGCTTTTCAGGCTGATCAGGCACAGTGGGCGGCAGGAGATTATGTTTACTAAGGTTTATATGTTGTTTATGTAATGTGTTGATATGGTTTCGCTGATTTACAGTCAGTTGGAATAAGGTTGTAAAAAAAACACGGGTACGCCCGTTACATTATACGTCGTAATGATATTAACCGGTAAATAAAAGTTAATATCTATTCGCTATGTATTTCCCTTATTTACGCGGACACCAAAGTGAACTACTGGCTTTAACAGAACTATATACCAGAAATTCATATTATTCACATACCATACCGATTGTAGAACCGATACAGACAGGGCGGGTAAATCCGTTCCGGAAATTAACTGAGCAAGGAGTACCGTTTGTATTAGTGGTGAATCCGACCGTGGGGGCGCTGACAACGGCAGCAGGACGTTATGCTATCGAAACATCTATTCTGAAAAAGATACGGAAAAATTTCCAGCGCGGGATGCTGGGCATCATCGTAACGCCTGATACTCAGCCTGATCTGATCGAATACTATTTTGATGTTTATCCGGCCTTACCGAAAGTGATTATTCATCAGGCAGACTGCATTAACCTGTCACCGCTGGTGTACGATAATTCCGTTAAATATCACATCTTTTTTGATAACCATACCTCAGAGGCTTACCGGGAACGGTTTACCAACTACCCGCGTGTATTGGTCAGGGATGGCTTTGTACGGCGCGTTCCGGTAACCAACCACCCGCCTTTTGAGTTTTTCAGTGATCTGCCATTGACGTACCGGCAGCTGGGGTATCAAGGTTTCGGCGACTTGTTAACGGTAGGGCAGAATTATATCGAGAAGCTGGGAGGGCCTAAAGCCGTGGCTATTCATTTTACGTTTGCAACCCGTAAAGCTATCCGGATTGCTCACTTTATTTCTGAAGAAGCGGAGGATACAACGGTCTGTACTACGTCGCGGTTCAGCGAAGCGCTGGAGAAACTCATGAAGTTTATCCAGGCATACGGGCTGAATTCCAAGACTGCCGGTATTAAAGACTTTGAAACGTATTACGAGCACCGGAGTTTTCCGGATATGGGTGGTCTGAAAAAGGTTTGCCTGAAACATCACCTTGAACTCATGCAGCAGTTTCTATAAACGAAAACCCGGCATATTGCCGGGTTTTCGTTTATAGGTAAAGTTGTCAGTTCTTTTTGGTTTTAACCACTTCAAGTGCCTTCTTCTTGTTTTCCATTTCTGTTAACGCATTTGACTGATCCGTTTTGTTGGTTTCGGTGTCTTTCAGCAGTTGCTCCAGTTCCTTCGCGTTTTCGTCAATACGTTTCAGGAGTGTCTCTTTTTCCTTTTTATTACGATCCAGGTCCCGTTGCAGACGCTCACCGTTACGGACCATTTTCTGGTGGTTTTTCTGGGCATCATCCAGTGCTGTCTCCGCCAGCTTAACTTCCTGGTTGTACTGTACCTGGGTAGCAAAATCTTTGAGCAATTGCTCGGCAGCCGCCGAATTTCCGTTGCCGGGTTTGATAAAGTTACCGCTGCCCAAATCAAAAGCGACAAACAGTGTAGAAGAGCCGCGCGAGCTTTTCAGCTGGCTGGTCAGGTTGATTGGCTCGGTCGAAACAGACTGAATGTCAGCGTTGGTAACCCGGTATACGCCACGGGCAGCATTGACACGGCCAAATGTGCGCAGCTGGGCTTCCCATTCCTTTTCCAGTTGTTTACTATCCGCAGTAATCGTCAGGAAGTATCCTTGCAGCGTTACCTTTTCAACAGCCTGCTCCCCGGCATAAACAGCTTGTGCCCGTGAGGCAGCAAGCGCAACGGTGCATAACAGCAGCAGACTCAGGATAGCCGATCCGGACCATGTAGGCCGGTTATTGCGTTTACGATTTTGTGGTTTCATGATGTAAAGGATTTGATTTTTCAGTAATCAGTAACTTCTTGTCTCCGTTTTTTAAAGACGTAGCTAGTATGTAAATGTCACCTCCATCCCGCAAACCCAGCTTTTTTTTCAATTCTTCTGCCGGTTGCGGGAAGTTACGCACGGTCAGATTCGCTTTTTTGTCGGCCGGAAGATAAGGCTGGATCGCCTTACGGTCGGGTTTGCACACGGCTTTCATCCGAAATGTACGGCCAAACGGAAAATCAACCGGCTCCGTGGAGGTATACAGGTGGCTATGCGGGGCCAGTTTTTTCAGATTTAACCGGGCGGCAAGGCTTCTGAAGGCACCTGCTTTCAGAATAGCTGCATTGGGTTCATAAATATACGTTTCCGGATCGGCAAACTGGATATCAACCTGCCGCTCGTCTTCCCGGCTGAATGAAAACGTAACAGACCGGTCTGGAAAAAGATTGACGGCATGAATCTGTATCGGTACCGGATCGGCTGTTGCCGGCTGGCGGGCAATAAGCAGCACTTCCTTCACCTCGTTCTGCACGGCAATAATGTAGATCTCCGTCAGGCCTGGTAGTTGCCGGATGGTAGTGTCCAGGTCGAGCAGGGGAGAGGTTTTGATCATAATGGCCTGCCCTTTGGCTAGCAGTAAGGGCCACAAGGCAGTTACATCCGGCTCACAGTCGGTTAGCCGGACGACTTTCCCGCCATGTTCGTCGCGCCGTGCAGGGTCAAGGTATATCCAGTCGGCAGGGTGGGTTTGTGCCCGCAATAAAGCGATACCATCTGTTGCATGTATCGTTACGTTCCGGCAACCCAGTTCCTGAAGGTTGTGTGCTGTGATAGCTGCAAGCTCCGGAAACCGTTCTGCGTATAGGACTGCGTTAGCGCGTTTCGCGAAGGCCCAGGTATCAACCCCCATACCTCCTGTCAGATCCAGCAGCATGTCACCGGAAACTAAAGAAGCTTTATATACAGCCGTTAACTCAGACGATGACTGCTCGACCGACAGTGGTGACGGAAAAAAAAGTGAAAAATTTTCATACCATGATGGATGCTTGCTCCGGGCTTTTTGCCGGGCAAGTATCTGATTAGATAACTTTCTGATAGACAGATTATTGCTGTTGTGGAGTTTAAGCGCTAACTCCTGTACATTATCCGATATATGCTCTCTGACGAAGGTTTGTTCGGCCTGGCTGAGTATTATTTCTTCTGGTTTCAAGTAAATAAATAGTTTACTTTTTAATCTCTTTTTAATTTTGATCATCCGGAAATTAACCTCCGGATAAACCACTCTATTCGTTATAACCGACTCATTGTAAAGAAACAATGTCAAACGTAAACCCTTTTCAAACATTTCGTGATTATCGGGCCAATTTATTAAGTGCTGACTTGCCGGCGGGGTTATCCGTTTTTCTGGTTGCCTTGCCGTTATGTCTGGGCATTGCCCTGGCCTCAGGTGCTCCGTTGTTCTCGGGGCTGGTGGCAGGTATGATCGGCGGTATCATTATCGGTACATTATCCGGTTCAGAAGTCAGCGTCAGTGGTCCGGCGGCCGGTCTGGCTGTCATTGTTGCCGACTCCATTGCAAAGTTAGGGTCTTATGAGGCTTTTCTGGTCGCAGTTGTGCTCGCAGGTGTGCTGCAATTGATTCTCGGGATTGTAAAAGCCGGCCGTTTCAGCAGTTTTTTTCCCGACAGTGTGATCAAAGGCATGTTGGTCGCCATCGGCATTGTCATTATTCTCAAGCAGATTCCGCATGCGCTCGGGAGAGATAATGACTATGAAGGTGAATTTGAGTTTCAGCAGCTGGCAGACGGTGAAAATACACTCTCTGAAATCTATCGCGCCATGGCAACAGCCAGTCCCGGAGCGATAGCAATCAGTGCGACCTCGTTGCTGGTATTGATTTTCTGGGAGCGGATGGCCAGCCGTAAAATCCGCTTTTTTCAGAGTTTTCCGGGGGCGCTGGCCGTCGTATGCCTGGGGGTTGGCCTCAACGAGCTATTCCGGGGCGTGATGCCGGACTGGTATATGGGCACCACAGCGCACCAGCATATGGTGCAGGTACCGGTTCTCAAGCCGGGTCAGAGTATAGCGTCTATTTTTGATTTTCCGGATTTCAGTATGCTGGGCAATCCGCAGGTATATGCCGTTGCCGCGACCATTGCGCTGGTGGCCAGTCTGGAAACACTGCTTAACCTGGAAGCGTCCGACCGGCTGGATCCGCAGCGCCGCGTATCCTCGTCAGACAAGGAACTGGTCGCTCAGGGAGTTGGTAATATGCTTTCGGGCCTGATCGGCGGTCTGCCGGTTACATCGGTTGTTGTCCGGACGTCGGCCAACGTGTATGGAGGAGCCAAAACGCGCGTGTCGGCCATAACGCACGGTATACTGCTGCTGCTGGCTGTCTTTTTAGGAGGCTTTGTCCTGAATATGATTCCGTTAGCTTGTCTGGCAGCATTACTGATTACCGTCGGATATAAGCTGGCTAAACCGGCCATCTTTGCTAAAATGTACAGGGACGGCTTTAACCAGTTTGCCCCTTTTGTAGTTACGGTGCTAGGAATTGTGTTCACTGACTTATTAATTGGTATCCTGGTAGGATCCGTGTTCGGTATATTTTTCGTATTATATACCAATTACCAGTCAACGTTCAGGGTTGTCCGGGATGGACAGAAAGTAATGATTAAGTTTCAGAAAGACATGTATTTTCTGAGTAAACCTCAGTTGAAAGAAGCCCTGGCCTCCCTGCGTCCCGGTGACACGGTTTATGTTGACGGCAGCGCTGCTTCGTTTATCGACCATGATATTTTCAGTATGCTGGAAGATTATGCGGAAACAGCGCGGTCGCAGAATATTAAGTATGAATTGATTAGTATAACTCAAAACAAACGCCTCATCCGAAATCATGCAAGAGTACGAGAAACTACTGTTAGCCAATAAAGCGTGGGCTGCCGATAAAGTAGCCACCGACGCTGAATATTTTGACGTTCTGTCAGCAGACCAGAAGCCGAAGTTCCTCTGGATCGGTTGTGCCGACAGCCGGGTGCCTGCCGAGCAGGTTACAGGTGCTCAGCCAGGCGAAATTTTTGTGCAGCGTAATATCGCCAATCTGGTGGTGCATACCGACATGAACCTGCTAAGCGTGCTGCAATATGCCGTTGAGGTCTTGAAAGTAAAGCACGTTATTGTCTGCGGCCATTACGGATGCGGTGGTGTTAAAACAGCCATGATGCCAAGTAATCTGGGGTTGATCGATAACTGGATTCGTAATATTAAGGATGTTTATGCCAAATACCGTCCGGAACTGGATGCCATCAGCGAAGAGCCGAAGCGCTTCGATCGTCTGGTTGAACTGAGCGTTCAGGAGCAGATTTATAACCTTGCCAAAACAGCCATAGTCCAGGCTGCCTGGAATAGTGAACAGCGTCCTATTCTGCACGGCTGGGTTTTTGACCTCCGTACCGGTTTAATAAAAGATATTGTCCGGCTGGAGCCCGGCGCAGAAATTGATCCGATCTATAACTACAGCTTCCCGAACGTCGTCTATTAATCGGACATTGTTTACCCAATGGTTGCTTGATTGGGTAAACAATGTGTTTTAGAAAGCAAAATGGGAACGAATTAAACGGTACCGGGACTTCCCGGTACCGTTTTTCTTTTGTATAAATGGTATTATTTGGTGATTAACTTTTCTCATTTTGCTAAATTGCTATATATTTGCTAAATACCTATAGAAACCCTTTTTGACCTGAACATGGCTGCTCCTAAGTGCCCGAAATGCGATTGTACGGATACTGTCCGTAATGGGATCATCAACGACAGACAGCGATTCCGCTGCAAACAGTGTAATTATAACTTCACGGTCGATAAAGTAGGGAAAGGGATTAGTACATACTATGTAATTAAGGCTTTACAGCTTTATATTGAGGGAGTTAGCTTTCGTGAGATCGAGCGTTTGCTGGGTGTAAGCCATGTTTCGGTGATGAACTGGGTGAAAAAGTACCAGATCAGGGTGCCGGAGAAAAATATCTACCATCCGACCTATAAAATACTGAATCACAAAGAGTTGGCTGAGTTTTTTGCCAACAAGGATAACGTAACCAGTGCCGGCATGATCGTGACCGAACTGGGTGACAAATTCATGCTCATTAAGTGGGAGCGGTTCAGGGATTAAGTAAAGCCGGTGATACGGCAGAACCAGTAAATGGTTACGTTTAAACTACCTATAGTCATTTAGCATAGCTATACCAATTATTTCGTCGGTAAGGGGAAAGAATACAGTTTTGAATCGAATTCTCGCAAAACCAAAAACTACTCTTACCTACTGATGAAACGACTATTCCTGACTATGGTAACTGCCCTCACCCTCTTCGGGGGCAGTGCCGACATTGCAAGGGCGCAAGGCTCGTCTGAATACGGATCCGGCTTAAAGTTCAACCTCAACCAGGAGGGAACCAAGTACATGCGGCTCATTATGTGGAACCAGATCTGGATCCGGTCAACGCAGATGAACCCCGGTACGGCCATTAACGGGCAGGCTGCTACCAGCGTAACTGACATCGGCGCCCGTCGTCTCCGGATGCTGGCGTATGCGCAGATTACCCCGCGTTACCTGATTCTGATGCACTTTGGTATCAACAACCAGACGTTTCTCAACGGCGGAGCTGCCGGAACGAGCGGAACCGGCGGTTACGGAGCCGGCAAAAAGCCTGGTATTTTCTTTCATGACGTTTGGAATGAATACGCGGTAGTTCCCACAAAAAATCCGCTGACAGGTAAAGCCAACAAATCGACCCTGTTTGTAGGGGCAGGCCTGCACTACTGGCATGGCATTTCACGGATGACATCGGCCAGTACCCTGAATTTTCTGGCGGTTGATGCACCGATTTTCAACTGGCCGCTGATTGAAAACTCTGACCAGTTTGCGCGGTTGTTCGGGGTATATGCCAAAGGTAAACTCGGTAAATTTGAGTACCGCATGAACTGGAACAAGCCGTTTGCGACCAACCTGGCACCTACCGAAGGCGCTGCCGTAGACAATAACGGAGTAAGCCGGATGTCCTACGGAGGCTATTTCGAATACCAGTTCCTGGATCAGGAGGCCAATATCCTGCCGTTTAAAGTGGGCACCTATGTTGGTACCAAACGCGTGTTCAATATCGGAGCCGGCTTCTATCACCAGCCGGAAGGGACGCAGAGTCTGAGCAACGGAGTGGTACAGAAACATAACATCAGTCTGTTTGCCGTTGACATGTTTGCTGATCTGCCGTTCGGGGATAAAAAGAAAAACATGGCGCTTACGACCTATAGCACCTTCTACAGCAATAATTTCGGACCAAATTACCTACGCAATCTCGGTATTATGAACCCTGGTACGGTTGATCCGAAGTTTACGGATGCGAAAGCACTGGCCGGTCCGGGTAACCTGCAGCCAATGATCGGTACGGGTACAATCTGGTATACGCAGGCGGGCTTGTTGTTACCAAAAGGCGATAATGCGAAAGCACGTGTGCAGCCATTTGCCGCGTATACCTACAAAAATTTCGAAGCGCTGGGTAAAGCAAACAGTAGCTTTGATGTGGGCTGTAACTTTTACCTCGACGGCCACCACGCTAAAATTACGCCGCAGTATTCAACACGGCCCGTTTATACGGACAAAAATACAATTAGTGGCAGCAAAGGCAGCTTTATATTGCAGGCACAGGTATATTTATAAACCTGCGTATTCCGAAAGACAACCAACCAATAAACCCTATACTTTTAACCTCTTTCTACAAACATGATTGCTGAACCTACAAACACGAAATCGTCGGCGGACGAGACCCGTTCACTAATCAGCGTAATCGGGGCCTCATCGGTAGGTACGCTGATCGAATGGTACGATTTTTACATTTTCGGCTCGCTGGCATCTGTTCTGGCAACCAAATTTTTCCCTGAAGGAAACCCGACAGCGGCCTTCCTGTCAACACTGGCAACGTTTGCGGCCGGTTTCGTTGTACGGCCGTTCGGTGCACTGTTCTTCGGCCGCCTCGGTGACCTGATCGGCCGGAAATATACATTCATGGTAACCCTGCTGCTGATGGGCGGCGCTACGTTTGCCATTGGTCTGATTCCAAGCTATGAAACGATCGGCTTCATGGCACCGCTGCTGGTCCTTGTATTGCGCCTGCTTCAGGGTCTTGCGCTGGGTGGCGAATACGGCGGTGCGGCAACCTATGTGGCCGAGCACGCCCCTGCTAACCGCCGTGGTTACTGGACCTCATGGATTCAGACAACGGCAACCATCGGTTTGTTTGTGTCGCTGCTGGTGATCATGCTGACCCGCATGTCGCTGTCGAAAGAAGCATTCAGCGACTGGGGCTGGCGGGTGCCGTTCCTGGCATCGATCCTGATGGTGTTTGTGTCGTATATCATCCGCCGGAACATGAAGGAGTCGCCGCTGTTTGCAAAGGTGAAAGCCGAAGGTAAGGCGTCGACGAACCCGCTGAAAGAAAGCTTCGGGAACAAGTATAACTTCAAGTTTGTCTTGCTTGCCTTGTTTGGTGCAACCATGGGTCAGGGTGTGGTCTGGTATACGGGTCAGTTCTACGCCATGAGTTTCCTCGAAAAGGTATGTAACGTCGACAAGATGCAGTCGGATGCGCTGATGACGATTGCGCTGCTGCTGGGTACGCCGTTTTTTGTGGTCTTCGGCTGGCTATCGGATCGCATCGGCCGTAAAGGCATCATGATGGCAGGTATGCTGGTGGCTATCCTGTCGTACCGGACGCTGTACGAAAACATGTACCAGACAACCAATCTGAAAAACAAGCAGGAAATTACTGCTAACGCGACCAAAGATTCAACAGTTGCGGCCGACCCTAAAGTAGCCGGCGGGTCAATCCAGACCATTACGGTGAAAAAGGAATATACGGACGGCACGAAGTATGAAGAGGTAACAAAACTCAAAATCTCGCCGGATCCGAATGCTGAAGCGGCCAAACCGGATGTGAAAAAAACGATTACCATCAACGACAGCGATAAGTGGACCCTGATCTGGCTGGTATTTATTCAGGTCTTGTTTGTAACGATGGTATATGGCCCGATTGCGGCCTTCCTCGTGGAGATGTTCCCGACCAAAATCCGGTATACGTCCATGTCGCTGCCATACCACATCGGTAACGGTGTATTCGGGGGCTTGCTGCCGGCAGTAGCTACATACCTGGCCACTAAGGCAAAGGATGCGAATACGGCTGCTGAGAAGGCCGGTGACGCCTTGCCGTATGCCGCACCGTATTTGGAGGGACTGTGGTATCCGATCATTGTGGCCGCTGTCTGTCTGGCTATCGGCGTCGTCTACATCAACGGCAAAGACAAACAAGTAAACGATTAATCATAAACAAAGACCTTTAACGAACATATATCATGAACGGATTAAAGAAAATTTTAGGTGTCCTTTGGCTGGCTATTGCTGCCCTGACAGGGTACTTCGGCATCGTACAGTTTGGCTTGCCCAAACTTGCGTCCGGTAAGCAGGATGATCTGGTGTTTGGTATCATCATCTTATTTGTCCTGATGCCGATTGTAGTAGGAGGCTTAGTCACCTTTGGTTTGTATGCCCTCCAAGGCGAATACAGCACAGATGAATAAGCTGGTAATGGGTTAGGTGATCACTAAGCCCGGCGGGTTTCTCGCCGGGCATTAGTTATAAAACACGATCAGTATGAAGTCGTTACGGTTATTGCCACTGGCCATTCTGTTTTTTGTTCTGTTTACGGAACCCGTTATTTCCATTGCCAACCGGCCGGTGCTGATTGCCGGTATTCCGTTGCTGTATATTTACGTAACCTGTATCTGGCTGCTGATGATTGGTCTGGTAGCCGCAGTACTGCATCAAAACCCGCAGAACGACGATTCGTCACCAACCGATGTCTAGTCTGACTATTACGCTTTGCTCACTGCTCTACCTGAGTATTCTGTTTGGCATTGCTTTCTGGGCCGAAAGGCGTAGCAGGCAGGGCGGGAGCCTGCTCAACAGTCCGTATTTCTATGCGTTGTCGCTGGCGGTTTACTGCACTGCCTGGACGTTTTACGGTAGTGTCGGGCGGGCGGCGTCGGGGGGCATTGAGTTTTTGTCGGTTTACATCGGACCTACGCTGACAGTGCCCCTCTGGTGGTCGGTGCTGCGCAAGATTATCCGCATTTGTAAAGTACAGCGTATCACGAGTATTGCCGATTTTATATCTGCCCGCTACGGCAAAAACCGTGGGATCGGCGTCATGATTACCATACTCTGTGTGATTGGCATTATTCCCTACATTTCCATTCAGCTAAAGGCAATTGCCGAAAGTTTCGCGGTGTTGTCGGGCCAGTCGCTGGTTGGCCCGACACCCATCTGGCTCAGTGATCAGTCGTTTTACATGACGCTGATTCTGGCGGCCTTTACCATTCTGTTCGGCACCCGTAAACTGGAGGCTACCGAGCGCCACGAGGGACTGGTCACTGCCATTGCGTTTGAATCAGTCATTAAACTCATTGCCTTTGTTGCCGTCGGGGTTTATGTGACCTATGGCCTGTTCGACGGCCCGGCGGATATTTTCGGCCGCGCCGGAAAGCTACCGGAGCTCAGGCAGCATTTTGTGTTTCATTCCGGTCATTCGACCACTGAATGGTTGTGGTACATTGTCCTGTCGATGCCCGCCATTCTCTTTTTGCCCCGTCAGTTTCAGGTGGCCGTGGTCGAAAACGTGGATGAACGCCACCTGAATAAAGCCATGTGGTTGTTTCCGCTCTACATGTTTGTGATCTGTCTGTTTGTGTTGCCGCTGGCGTTCGGCGGTAAGCTGATTCTGAATAACCCCATTGACGATGCCGACGTATATGTGCTGTCGTTACCGCTACATTTCGGCGAAAAGGGCCTTGCATTACTGGCTTATATCGGAGGATTTTCGGCTGCGTCCAGCATGATTATTGTGGAGACAACAGCACTAAGTGTGATGATATCCAATAACTTAGTCATGCCGTTGCTGGTAAGCCGTCCGTCATGGCAGAAGCAGATCGGCAACGCATGGAGTACGTTTGTGATCAATATCCGGCGGCTGGCCATTCTGGGGATGCTGTTGCTGGCCTATGAGTATTACCGTGAAGTATCCCATCATTTTTCACTGGTTTCGGTCGGTATGATGTCGTTTGCGGCCGTTGCGCAGTTTACGCCGGCCATCATCGGCGGTATTTACTGGAAACGCGGTTCGCAGGCAGGGGCGCGGTTAGGCCTGATCCTCGGCGCATCGGTCTGGTTTTATACCCTGATTGTACCGACGCTGGTAACCGCCGGTCTGCTGCCTGCACACTGGATGACAGAAGGCCCGATGGGTCAGGGGTGGCTGCGGCCGTATACCTTGTTCGGGCTCCAGGGCTTTGACCCGATTTCGCATTCCGTTTTCTGGTCGTTTTTTGTCAATATCGGCGGCTACGTCTGGGGATCGCTATATCGTCCGCAAAGCCCGCTCGACCACAATCAGGCGGTGTTGTTTGTGGATGTTTTCGAGTATGCCCGCCGCTACGACAGTTCGGTGGCCTGGAAAGGGAAGGTGCTGGTCAGCGATCTGAACGCATTGCTCACGACGTTTTTCGGTGAAGAGCGGGCAACGCGTGCCATGGAGCGCTATATGCGTAAACACCAGCTGAATACGCAGAATTACCTCGCAGAGTCACGGCTGGTTAACTACACTGAAAAGCTGCTGGCAGGGGCGGTCGGAACGGCATCGGCCCGTATTTTGATCTCGTCCGTAGCCAAGGAAGAACCCATTGCGCTGGACGAAGTAATTAAGATTCTGAAGGTATCGCACGAATTACTGACCGTTAATAAGGAACTGCGGCGCAAATCCATTGAACTGGAAAAGCTGACGGCACAATTGCAGGAAGCCAATGAGCTGCTGAAGGCCGCCGATCAGCAGAAAGACGATTTCCTGTCGACGGTGACCCACGAAATCCGGACGCCGATAACGGCAATCCGCGCCTTGTCGGAGATTCTGCACGATAATGATGAAATGGATCAGGAAACACGCCGGCATTTTCTGGGTACCATCATCAAGGAGTCGGAACGGCTAACCCGGCTAATTAATCAGGTACTTGATTTAGAGCGGATCGAGTCGGGCCGGAATAAACTCCTGATGGAGCCGGCTGATATGGCGGCCGTCATTCAGGACGCGGTCGAGAGTGTAGAGCAACTTGCCACTGACAAACGCATGCAGCTGGAGGTCGTTAATACCTGCCCTGATACAACACTGGTCGTTGACCGTGACCGGATCATGCAGGTACTCATCAATTTACTGTCGAACGCTATTAAGTTCTGTGAGGAAGATAAAGGCCATATTCTGGTCAGGGCCGATCTTCAGGGAATGTGGTACGTCGTTGCTGTAGCCGATAACGGGCATGGCATTGACCCCAGGTATCATGCCCTGATCTTCGAAAAATTCTACCAGACTCAGGACCGGAATACCCGCAAGCCCAAAGGCAGTGGTCTGGGGCTGGCTATTACCCGCAAGATACTGGAATTACATAACGGCAGTATCGAGGTCGAGAGCCGCCCCGATCAGGGAGCAACCTTCATCGTCCGGTTACCGTTAACACAGTTTGAGCGGCTTGCATCTGTGCAGGAACTTGGATAAGTCTTGTTCTATTTAAATATTTGCACCTGAGTTATTGTGGGGCACAGGAGCAGCCCGCTGCCAGGTGAGGTAACTAATTGAACTATGCTGAAAGTACTGATTGCCGACGATGAGCCTAATATTCTGATGTCTCTCGAATTTCTGATGAAAAAAGAGGGGTACAGGGTATATATTGCCCGGGACGGGGGCGAGGCGTTTGATCTGATTCAGCAGGAAAAACCGGACTTGTTATTACTCGATATCATGATGCCGCGGATGGATGGCTACGAACTTTGTCAGTTCGTGAAACAGCATCCTGACTACCGGCACGCGAAAGTGATCTTCCTGAGTGCCAAAAGTAAAGACCTTGATGTGCAGAAAGGCTATGACGTTGGCGGTGACCTGTATATTCCGAAACCATTCTCAACCCGCGACCTGATCGCAAAAATTAATCAGCTGAAGGCTGCTGCCTGAACAAGACAGCAAACAGCACGATATGACAGTTACAGCGCAGCGATTACCGGCCGGTAATCGCTGCGCTGCGTTTTACGTGACTGTAAATTAACAGATAAGCCGTTCCCGGGCAGCAGGTTATATTAAAATAGTTGTCTATAGCAATTTAGCGAAGTTTTGTAGCTTAAATACTGTCCTTTTTGCCGGGAGCTCTCTACCTTTAGTCTGTAATTTGACAATTCCCTTAATTTTTTGACCTATGCATAGTCTGACTACACAATCATACAAAGAGCGCTATGCCCGCAGTTTAGCCGACCCTGAGGCATTCTGGGCCGAACAGGCACAGTACATTCCCTGGTACACTGCACCCACACAAATCCTGTCGACCGACGACGAGGGGCTGACCCGCTGGTATACGGGCGGAAAACTGAATACCTGCTATGCGGCCATTGATTACCATGTTGAACAAGGGCGGGGGGCGCAAACGGCTCTGATCTATGACTCACCGGTAACAAAAACCGTACAGACGTTTACCTATAGCGAATTACAGGATGAGGTGTCGCGTCTGGCAGGGTTACTGCAAATGCTGGGGGTCGGAAAGGGAGATACAGTTGTCATTTATATGCCTATGGTGCCCGAAGCTGCCTTCGCCTTATTAGCCTGTGCCCGCATTGGTGCCATTCACTCGGTCGTGTTCGGCGGGTTTGCGCCCCACGAACTGGCGATCCGTATTGACGATGCTAAACCAACGGTAATTCTGTCGGCGTCGTGCGGAATTGAGTTTGAGAAGGTAATTCCCTATAAACCACTGTTAGACGAAGCCCTTCGTCAGTCAGCACATCAGCCGGTCCGCTGCCTGATTCTGCAACGGCCTATGCATCCGGCAGCGCTTCATCCGCGCCGGGATCTGGACTGGCAGGCGTCTGTTGCGCAGGCAAATCCGGTTGGCTGCATGCCGCTGGATGCCACCGATCCGTTGTATATCCTGTATACGTCCGGCACGACCGGAAAACCCAAGGGCATTGTCCGTGATAACGGCGGGCATGCGGTTGCGCTGGCCTATAGCCTGCGGGCCATCTATGACGTAAAGCCCGGGGATGTATTCTGGGCCGCTTCTGATGTGGGTTGGGTTGTAGGACATAGCTACATTGTCTACGGCCCGCTGATTCAGGGCTGTACTACAGTTTTGTTTGAAGGAAAACCCGTCCGGACGCCGGATGCCGGTACGTTCTGGCGGGTAATCGAGCAGCATGGTGTTAACGTACTGTTCACCGCTCCGACGGCGTTCCGCGCGATCCGGAAGGAAGATCCGGAAGCCTTGCTGCGGAACAAGTATGATATAAGCAGCCTGCGGTACCTGTTTCTGGCCGGTGAGCGGTGCGACCCGCCAACGCTGCACTGGTTGCAGGAGGTGGTGCCGGTGCCGGTGATCGACCACTGGTGGCAAACCGAATCCGGCTGGCCGATGGTCGCCAATCAGATGGGTATTGAGCCGGTGCCGGTGAAGGCCGGTTCGGCTACCTGGCCGGTCTGTGGCTTCAATCTACAGATTCTGGGAGAAAACGGGCAACCGCTCGGGCCGGATGAAGAAGGGTATGTGTGCCTTAAATTGCCGCTGCCGCCGGGCAGCCTGCCGACGCTCTGGAACGATACGCCGCGGTTCCGGCAATCCTACCTGAGTCGTTTTCCAGGGTATTACCTGACCGGTGACGGCGGTTATATCGACGACGACGGGTATGTGTACATCATGGGGCGCGTCGACGATGTGATCAATGTGGCCGGACACCGGCTGTCAACCGGCGAAATGGAAGAAATGGTCGGCAGTCATCCGGCTGTAGCAGAATGCGCGGTGATTGGTATTGCCGATGAACTGCGCGGGCAGCGGCCGGTTGGGCTGGTCGTTTTGAAAGACGGAGTTGAGGTTGATGAGCCGCATCTGGAAGCAGAGCTGGTCGGCATCATCCGTGACCGGATCGGGGCGGTGGCCTACTTCCGGAACGCACTGGTTGTAAAACGGCTGCCGAAAACCCGTTTCGGAAAAAGTTTGCGGAAAACCATCCGGGAGATAGCCGATGGCGGGCCCTATGCCGTACCATCTACAATTGATGATCCGGCTATTCTGGACGAAATCCGGGCCAGGCTGATGACGCAGAATATTGGCCATGCTTTCCGCTTCCAGGCGATATGACCGGACGATCCTCTTACAGAATTGCCGGATACTATCAATTTTGTCATTCTATACTATTTTAGCAAAGTTTTAACGTAGAAACGTTCCTTTTTTCGAAAGGAGGTTTCTACCTTTAACCCGACATTTGACAATTCCTTTAATTTTTTGACCTATGCGTATCCGAACCTTTGACGAATATCAGGCTGCATATAATCATAGCGTAGAAGACCCGGAAGGTTTCTGGGCAGAGATTGCTCAGGAATTCCAATGGCGGAAACCCTGGAAAAAAGTACTTCAGTGGAACTTCGAAAAAGCGGAAACCAAGTGGTTTCAGGGCGGTAAACTGAACATCACTGAAAACGCACTGGACCGTAACGTGCGGGAACGCCCGAACTATCCGGCGATCATCTGGGAGCCTAATGACCCGCATGAGCCAAGCGTTACGTTTACCTATAAAATGCTGCATGAATACGTCTGCCGCTTTGCTAACGTATTGAAGCGCAATGGCGTGCAGAAAGGCGACCGCGTCTGTATCTACATGCCGATGGTACCTGAACTGGCCGTGGCCGTACTGGCCTGTGCCCGGATCGGTGCGATTCACTCAGTGGTATTCGGTGGTTTCTCGGCGCAGTCAATCGCTGACCGGATCAATGACTCGGCGTGTTCGGTCGTCATAACGTCGGACGGGGCGTCGCGCGGTAACAAGCAGATTCCGATGAAGGATACCGTGGATGATGCCCTGATCGGCTGCCCGACGGTGAAGAAAGTCATTGTGTTAACCCACACCCGTACGGCCGTGTCGATGCTGAAAGGCCGCGACGTATGGTGGGAGGCTGAAATGAAACAGGTGACTTCGGATTGCCCGGCCGAAGAAATGGACGCCGAAGATCCGCTCTTCATTCTCTATACCTCCGGATCAACCGGCAAGCCGAAAGGCGTCGTGCATACCTGCGGCGGCTATATGGTTTTTGCCGCCTATACTTTCCAGAATGTGTTCCAGTATGAGCCCGGCGACATCCATTTCTGTACCGCCGATATTGGCTGGATTACCGGTCACAGCTACATCGTCTACGGTCCGCTGCTGACGGGTGCTACTTCGCTGATGTTCGAAGGGGTACCGACCTATCCGGACGCCGGCCGTTTCTGGGATATTGTCGATAAGCATAAGGTTAATATTCTTTACACGGCACCAACGGCGATCCGGTCGCTGATGGGTTTCGGCCTGCAACCGCTCGAAGGCAAAGATCTGAGCAGCCTGCGCGTACTGGGTTCAGTCGGGGAGCCGATCAACGAAGAAGCATGGCACTGGTACGATGAGCATATCGGTAAAGGGAACTGCCCGATTGTCGATACGTGGTGGCAAACCGAAACCGGCGGTATCCTGATTTCCCCGCTGGCCGGCATCACCAAAACCAAACCAACGTACGCCACTCTGCCGCTGCCGGGCGTTCAGCCGATTCTGGTTGATGAAAACGGCAAGGAAATCGAAGGCAACGGCGTGAGCGGTAACCTGTGCATTAAATTCCCGTGGCCGGGCATTATCCGGACTACATGGGGCGACCACGAGCGCTGCCGGACCAACTACTTCGCAACCTATCCGGGCCTGTATTTCACCGGCGACGGTTGTCTGCGCGATGAAGACGGGTATTACCGGATTACGGGCCGTGTCGATGACGTGCTGAACGTATCAGGCCACCGGATTGGTACTGCCGAGGTTGAAAACGCCATCAATATGCACACCGGCGTGGTAGAAAGTGCGGTGGTAGGCTACCCGCACGACATCAAAGGCCAGGGCATTTATGCCTATGTGATCACGGAGAGCGATCCGGACCACGAAGTAGACCTGATCCGCCGCGATATTCTGGCAACGGTAAGCCGGATTATCGGGCCGATTGCCAAGCCGGATAAAATTCAGTTTGTAAAAGGGTTGCCTAAAACCCGTTCAGGCAAAATCATGCGCCGTATTCTCCGCAAAATTGCCGAGGGCGACGTATCAAACCTGGGCGATACATCAACACTGCTTGATCCGTCGGTAGTCGATGACATCAAGACCGGTGCGTTAGTCGAAGTAAAAGCTTAATTAGTGTTTGTTTGATTCTCGCGGAACCCCGTCTGACGTTGCGTTGGGCGGGGTTTTTGTTTGTTGCCGTGTAAACTCTTCGGGCGGGATGCCTGTTGAAGGATAAAACCAAAACGACGATTTATGAAAGCAGTTGTTCTGACAGACTGGGGAGGAGCGGAGAACTTTACAGTGCAGGAAGTTGCTAAACCCGCCATTAAGGCCGACGAAGTACTGATTCAGGTAAAAGCATTCGGTGTGAATCCCGCCGATTATAAGACACGGAGCGGCGTTGCGCCTTACGCAAAAGCCTATTCACATCCGATTATTCTGGGCTGGGACGCCGCCGGTGAAGTTGTGGAAACCGGTGTAAACGTTACCCGGTTCAGCGTTGGTGATGCGGTATATGGCATGATTAACTTTCCGTCGCCCGCACACGCCTATGCGGAATACATTGCTGCCCCCGAAGCGCATCTGGCCCTGAAGCCTGAGGGCCTTTCGTTCGAGGCAGCGGCGGCTGCACCGCTGGCCGCCCTGACCGCGTTTCAGGGGTTACTGGAACATGGCAGACTTCAGGCGGGGGAAACCGTACTGATTCAGGCGGCGTCGGGTGGCGTTGGTCACCTGGCCGTTCAGATTGCGAAAGCGTACGGTGCCCGCGTGATCGGGACCGCATCGGGCAAAAACGAAGCCTTTGTCAACTCGCTGGGCGCCGACGAATTCATTGATTATAAAATGACCAAAGTAGCCGACGCCGTCAGCAATGTTGATCTGGTATTTGACTGCTCGGGCGCCGATACCATTTTTGAGTCGGCAAAGGTGCTGAAGCCGGGCGGCCGGCTCATTTCAATCGCCTACGGTGCGATGGATAAAGTCCTGGCCGAACGCCCCGACATCCACGCCGAACGGATCCTGGTACATACGAGTGCTGCGGATATGGAAAGCATCAGCAACCTGATTGCCGATGGAAAACTGACCATTACCGTACAGGCAGTACTACCGGCAGACCACATGCCCGAAGCGCATCAGCAGCTGGAAAGCCGCCGGACTTCCGGTAAGATTGTGCTTCATTTTTAAGGGATTAAAAAAAAATAAATAACCCGGAAAGGCTCTGATGAAACGTCAGAGCCTTTTTTATGATCTATAGCGCAGGATCGCAACGATATTCGGTAAATTGACGTATTAGACAAACAAATGTGGCGTCTTTAAGAACTATAGTGCCATAATGAGGTAGTAAGGCGAGTGTGTGTTAAGAAAGTATTTGGTTTGAGCGTCAACGTTTACTTAAAGTATTATGCGACTGCCGGTTTCACCAGTTATCCGCTGGGTTATTCTGATGTGTTTGGCAATACCTGCCCTGGCTACCCATCAGGTCGGCGGGCAGCTAGAAATGCAGGCGGTTGGGGATGTACCCGGACACTTTAAAGTTGTTGTTACGAATTATCTGGAAAACAATTCAAGCGGGAATGAAATTACAGGGGGGCGGGTTGGAATTTACCGGAAAAGAGATGATGTACAAATGCTGGTGTTTAATGTAAACATCATTGGTGGACGTACTCCTGTTGTTTATACTAATAGTTTATGTGCTAACCAACGATCAAAAGATATGATCGTTGCCGTTTATCAGGCAGAAATACAACTTGCTCCGAGTGAATATAATGATGAATTAGGTTATTATATGTCTTTTCAAACCCGGAACCGTAATAATGACATCAATAATATAATTGACCCAGGTAGAACTGGCTTTACATTCTATTTGGAGTTTCCGGCTTTGCAGCGTGCCGGGGGGTATTATAAAAATTCATCTCCTCACTTTCCGGCCATCAACGGAGAATATGTTTGTATCAACCAGCCATTCACATATGCATTTGGAGGGACTGATCCGGACGGGGATGAACTGCGTTATAGCATGATAACTCCGTTAAATCATAAAAGTACTAATGGTAATGGAAACAATAACGCGCTGTCGGCCGGTCCCTATCCGGATATAAATTGGGTATCCGGATATAGTGAAACAAATTCTATAACCGGGAATCCTACGTTAAATATAGACCCCCAAACCGGACAACTATCAGTTACCGCTGACAAGCTCGGGTTATACGTGTTCGCAGTTAAAGTAGAAGAATACCGCAACGGGGTTAAAATAGGGGAGGTCCGGCGTGATTTTCAGTTTCTGGTCATCGACTGCCCGCCACCAATAAAACTGGATCCGGTTGCGAATATTGTCAGCCAGCCAACGTCGATGACTTCGACAACCATCTGTCAGGGAGCAACCATTAGTTTACAGACGAACACCAATTCTATGTGGGTGTATCAATGGCGGCGGGATGGTACGAACCTGGCCAATGCCACCTCAACCACGCTGACTGTCAAAGATTCCGGCAAATATACCGTGCTGGCTTCACTGAGTACAACCTGTGGTATGTCGGTCGAATCCAACGCGATTCTGCTGACGGTGATTGATGTCAGTCCGGCGATTAAGGGAAGCGGGCATTTGTGCGCAACCGATGGGTCGGTCAGCTTCTCCACGACCGCTATGGACAACATCCGGTTTCAGTGGTATTACAATTATAACCAGATGCCGGGGCAGACGCAGGATTCGGTGCGGGTAAGCCAGCCGGGTGTGTATTTTGTGCAGGGAACTGATACAAAATACGGGTGTGTGGGGAACAGCCAATCGCTCACTATTACGCGGTCGGCGGCCGTATCGGCTGCCATTAGCTCACTGGCGGGTCATAACAAGCTCTGTCCCAATGACTCACTGGCACTTGGGGCCGGCGGTGGTGTCAGCTACATCTGGCAGAAAGATAACGGCGTTTTACCGGGTGTGACAGGTACCAGCTATACTACAAAGGTGATCGGTGTATTCAGTCTGACCGCGATTGATACCTATGGATGTACCGGCGTATCCCCTTCGTTTACCGTAGTTTCCGTGGCACCGGTTGTGGTAACCATGACGGCGGTGTCGGCGGTCTGCGGATCGGCTGCCGCTGCCTATTCGCTGAGCGGGAGTCCGTCCGGCGGCGTGTTTTCGGGGAGTGGGGTAACCGGCAGCCAGTTCAGCCCGGCACTGGCTGGCGTGGGCGACCATGTGCTTACGTATGGCGTGCGGCCGGCGCCTGAATGTGCCCCGACGACGGCGACGCAGGTGGCCGTTGTATCGCCGGTGCCGACCATTCAGATGCCGGATACCATGACCACCTTCAAAGGCAATACCTTTACGCTGCAACCTGCCATGACCGGCAATCCGGACTGGTATAACTGGCAGCCGCCACTGTATTTGTCCGAAACCAGCGTCGCCGCCCCCACGGTTACGGATATTCAGAAAGATATTACCTATGCACTATGGGTGAAAAACCAGTATGGTTGCGAAGCCAAAGATTCCATTCTGATCATTGTAGTAGAACGGTTATGGGTGCCGGATGCTTTCACGCCCAATCGTGATGGTGTCAATGATGTCTGGGTACTGCACGGGATTGAAGCCTTTCCGGATGCCGAAATCACGATATTTAACCGCTGGGGAGAGGTAATTTACTGGTCGCAGAAAGGCTATACGGAACCGTTTACCGGTATTTTCCAGGGCAACGAGCTGGCTACGGGGCCTTATCCGTACATTATCAAACCTGCGCCCCGGCATCCGGAACTACGCGGAACGGTTTCCATTCTCCGCTGACGGCCGGTTGCAAAACAGAGGGTTGTTCGCTAATTTGCCTGGATTGGCCGCATGGCCCGTCAACAACCTGCATTAGCTGATTACCCTCATGAAAAACAGCGCGCTCTCTGTTAGCCTGATACTTGCGCTTTTAACCGGCCCCGCAACCCTTCCGGGTGTTTCACGGCCCCGTCCTAAACCAAAAGCCAGACCTGTGCGGCCAATCCTCGAAATCGGTGTGTCAAGTGCATTGGCCATGCATCGCAAAGAAACGATTACAGACCTCGGGTATACCTTAACGTTTGCCATTCCGGAAGCGAAAACTGCCCCGATTCCGGCCTCCGAAACGATTTCATTCGACTGGAAAAAAACGGATGTCCCGCTTCAGATCGATTTTAAGGAGCAGCGGCAGGCCATTCAGCGGGTGGTCGTAAATGGCGTTGATATTCCGGTAGTCTTTGATAAAGAGCATATTATCGTTGCGCCGGCACAACTGAAAGCCGGTAAGAATCAGATTGCCATTCAGTTTACAGCGGGTAATCTGTCACTGAACCGGAACGACGATTTTCTGTATACCTTGCTGGTGCCCGACCGTGCCAGAACTGTTTTTCCCTGTTTTGATCAGCCAAACCTGAAAGCCACCTTTCAGCTGACAATGACTGTACCGCAGGCCTGGAAGGCGATGACCAATGCCCCGCTGCTGGATTCGGCGGTAGCTGCCGGTAAAACAACCTACCGGTTTGCGCCGACGGCCCGCATCAGCACGTATCTGTTTTCGTTTGTTGCCGGTAAGTTTAATGCGGTTGAGCAAAAGCCGGCCGGTTGGCCGATGCGGTTTTTTCACCGCGAGACCGATACCACAAAAATCCGGCTGAGTATGGAGCCGGTGTTCGGCATACATGCTGACGCGCTGACGTTTCTGGAAGACTATACGCAGCTTAAGTATCCGTTTGACAAGTTTGATTTTGCGGCCATTCCTGATTTTCAGTATGGTGGCATGGAACACGTCGGCGCCATTCAGTACCGGTCATCGAGCCTGTTTCTCGACAACGGGGCTACCCGCGATCAGAAGCTGAGCCGTGCAACCCTGATTGCGCACGAAACGGCCCATATGTGGTTCGGTGATCTGGTAACGATGCAGTGGTTTAACGATGTCTGGATGAAAGAGGTGTTTGCCAACTTCATCGCCGATAAAATTACGCAGGTCAGTATGCCGGGCGGCAATTATGATCTGGAGTTTCTGCTGGCCCATTTTCCGGCGGCCTATGATGTTGACCGGACCAAAGGAGCAAACCCGATAGAACAGCCGCTGGCCAATCTGCAGGAAGCCGGTACGCTCTACGGCGGGATTATCTACCACAAAGCCCCGATTATGATGCGGCAACTGGAGCGGTTGATGGGGAAGGATGCCCTGCGGGACGGTTTGCGGGAGTACCTCAAAAAATACGCCTTTGGCAATGCTACCTGGCCTGATCTGATTGCGATCCTGGATGCCCGGACACCGGTCGATCTACAGAAGTGGAACCGCGTCTGGGTTAACGAGACGGGCCGTCCGCAGTTCGGTTACCAGTTACTGTCGGCCGGCGGTAAGATTACCCGCCTGTCGGTCAGCCAGCGGGGCGAAGACGGACAGACCCGTACCTGGCCACAGTTTTTTGAGGTAGCACTCGTGTATCCTGATCATGTTGAGGAATTAACGGTCGATATGAAGCAGGCGGGATCTGTATTGACCGAGGCAACCGGCAAACCGACACCGTTGTTTGTCTTGTTTAACTCCTCGGGGCAGGGCTATGGGTTGTTTCCGGTCGATACCCGGATGCTGTCCGGCATGAGCAGGCTGACCAATCCGGTGATGCGGGCAAGTGCCTACATTAACCTCTACGAAAACATGCTCAGCGGCAAATGGGTTAGTCCGGCACAGATCGGCAAGCTCTATACCAGCTTGCTGGGCACGGAGAAGGAAGAACTGAACCTGCGGCTGCTGACTGGTCAGCTGTCGGATATTTTCTGGCGGTTTACAAAACCCGAAGACCGCACCGCTCTGGCGGCCGAACTGGAAACGACCATCTGGAATGTGATGCAGCAGCAGCCGGATGCGAATAAGAAAAAACTCCTGTTCCGCTGCTATCAGAGTATCGCCTCCGGTACCGAAGCTAAAGACCGGTTATATGCGATCTGGAAAGACCAGAAAGCACCGAACGGCGTCAAACTGACCGAAGACGATTACACTAGCCTGGCGCTTGCACTGGCCGTACGGGATTATCCGGCCGAAGGTATTCTGACCCAACAGCTCAGCCGTATTCAAAACACGGATCGCCGCAAGCGGCTACAGTTTATGATGCCCGCCCTGTCGGCAAAGGCCGGGGAGCGGGATGCTTTTTTCGCCTCGCTGAAAGACCCTGCTAATCGTGAGCGGGAGGCGTGGGTAACGGGAGCACTGGGCTACCTGCACCACCCGCTACGGGCCGGTACATCCGCTACATATGTGCAGGAAAGCCTGGAACTGCTGGAAGAAATTCAGCGGACAGGTGATATCTTTTTCCCGGAATCGTGGATGCGGGCAACGCTGGGCAGTTATCAGTCGCCGGCAGTGGCTAATACTGTGAAAACCTTTCTGGCAAAGCGTCCGCAGTATAATCCACGCCTGAAAGCTAAAGTGTTACAGGCCGCTGACGGCGTATTCCGGTCAGCACACCTGCTTTATCCGAAGTCTTAGGCCCTTGATTCCGGGAAGGCCTGCCCAACCGTAGCGTGTATCCCGGCGCTGATATCGTCGAGCGGTAAGTCATTCGAATCGGTGCCGAAGGGGTCTTCAATCTCTTCGGCAATAACTTCCAGACTGGCCAGTACGTAAAAAATAAAGATGACAAACGGAATAACCAGATAGTGCAGGCTGAACACATACCCCAGCGGCAGGGTGATGCAGTAAAAAATGATGAATTTTTTCAGGAAAGCGCTATACGAATAAGGAATCGGCGTTTTACGGATACGCTCACAGGCGCCGCATACATCCATCAGACTTTGCAGCTCAGGATTAAGAAACAGCAGGTGCTCCGGCAGCAGGATACCCCGCCGCTGGAGATCAACGGTCTGAGCCATAATGGCGCCGGCAATCTGATTCGGGATATGGTCATGCTGACGAAGATCATATAGTTTAAATAAGTTGGTCTCCGTAAATTCAGCCGCCAGAAAATAGCTTCGTAAATGATTCTTCAGCGCAAAGGCAAAATTAGGAATCATGAACCGATAGAAATTCCGTTCATTGACATGTTTTTCCGGTATAAGCGTGTTGATTTTCAGCGCGAGATTCCTGCTGTTGTTAACGAGTGAGCCCCAAAGCCGGCGGCCTTCCCACCAGCGGTCATAGGCAGTATTGGTCCGGAACACGAGTAACATCGAGATCACAAAGCCAAGCAGCGAGTGCATCAGTGAGATATTCCGAAGATCGGAGGTATCCCTGAGCTCCCATATATCAATAATCAGGTAAGAGATGCCGAGTGAGTAAATGCCCATCACGAACATATAGGGCATTAGTTTACGAACGGTATCCGCTTTCGGAAAATTGATGAAAAAGCGAAGCCATTCTTTTGAATCGTAGTTAACCATCAGCGTTGATCAGCGTTTAGAACCCAAAAATACAGCTGCGCTCAAAAAAGTTATTAAGATTAGATCAAAAGTCAATCTATAATAGCGAAAAGCATATAAAGAATAGTATATTTGAAGGCTATTGGTATATGATCACATAGCAGAAATATGTAATGCCGATCCTAGTATAATATGCTTTATTTGTCTGATGATGAGGTGTTTGTGTGAGATCGGGTGCTTATCGATTCAGTAAGCATGAAGTGCCAAAAAAAGCAGAAAGATGAATGAACTGAAACAGTCAACCGATTCAGCAAAGGCGCATGCTGCCTTAGGATCTGTTGATTCTTTAGCGTTATATAATCGCTTCGGGGCAATCGCTTATGGAATGATTCTGCAGATTGTGCCGCAGGAAGCCCTTGCCCAGCAGATTCTGGTAGATGTATTCTCGTCTGCGGAGCTGAAACACTGCTACACTAAAACGGGGAGTGCCCTTGCGTGTATCATAAAAATAACGCGGGAAAAGGCATTCGGCGCGAAGCAAATACTGGAAAAAGATGTGACGAATGGGTCAGGTAGCGTCTCAAAAAAAGAGGTGCTGACCCCTGAAGTATTATTTAATCTGTCGTATAAGCAAGGCGTACCGCTGGACACTATTGCCAGTCAGTATGGTATCGCCAAGCCTGACATTTTGAAGGCAATCCGGGAGTATGTAAAATCTTTTCGTAAACTGTAACTTATCTTAACAACGTGAATACCCGGGAATATATAAATAGTGGCATTCTGGAAGCCTATTTACTTGGAGTGATTTCGGAGGAAGAGGAGCGGGAAGTACAGGAGATGGCGTTTGCGTATCCGGAAATTAAGGAATCGCTGCTGCATCTGGAAGAAGAGATTGAGGTGCTTTGCCTGGAAAGTGCTGTCCCGCCACCTGCCCGGACATGGACAGAAATTCAGGCGCGGATTAGCCCGACTGAAATCCAGAAGCATCAGCCCTATAAAGACCCGTTTTCAGAACAGGGCGCCAGAACACAGGAACCGCCAAAACCGGAGTATCTGGAGGTTGAGTTCAATGACACCCATTTACGGGTTCATAAATTATGGCGGCCCGCGTTTATCGCCGTCTTTATTCTGGGTAAAATCTTTCTGGCCTGTTTTCTATACTATTAATTTAAATCAAAACCTCTGGATCAGGTAGTTGAACGCTTGAAGGCTGAAACTAAAGAAGTCAGAGGGCGGTAAAGCGCTCACACGTTATAGATATTGACGCCTGCCTGCCGGTATAATGCCAGCAAGGCAGGCGTTATTTTTTGGTCAGTTAGGATTGAATCAAACTGCGATAAAGGGGCAAACCGGAAGTACTTGTCTTTTTCCAGTTTACTGGAATCACACAGCAGTATAGCCCGCCGGGCATTGGCTGCCATCGCCACTGTCATTTCAGCTTCTGTTTCGCTGTTGGCACTCAGCCCGTTGGCCAGCGAAATCCCGTCAACGCCCAGCAATGCCAGATCTGCCTTGTAGCGGTGGATGTGCTCCACTGCCATCAGTCCGTGGGCGGCCTGCCGCTTGCTGTCAATTTCACCCCCGGCCATATTGATGGTTACGTCGCAGTCAAGTAGGGCATTAACAACCGGTAGCGAATTGGTAACAACCCGTATTGACAGGTGCCTGATCAGCGGGCATAGCAGAAACGTTGTACTGCCGCAGTCCATAAAAATAGTATCCCCTTCGTTGATCTCCCGCAGAGCCAGCTGGCAGATGTACTCTTTCTGCGCCTGATTAACAGCGGCTTTATTAATAAACGAAACCGGATCTTTTGCAAGCCCGGGCCGTACGGCGCCCCCGTGTGTACGGACTAACAATCCTTTTTCAGCCAGTAGCGCTAAGTCCCGCCGTACCGTAATCTCTGACGTATGCAGCAGTCCGGCCAGCTCTTTAACGTCAGCACTGTCCTTTTGCTCAAGTGTTTGCAGAATTATCTGCTTGCGCATTTGAAAATTCATAGATATGCCTTTTATTTGTTCAAAAATAATCAAAAACGATCAAATACGAACAAAATGAACAGCCGAATCCGAATATCGGAAGAAAAAGTACTGTCAGATAACTGGTATGTCCTCAAAAAAATCACGTTTGACTATCAGCGTAAAAACGGAAGCTGGGAAACCCAGTCACGGGAAGCATATGACCGGGGCAACGGGGCAACGATTCTGTTGTACAATCGTGAACAGGAGACTGTAATTCTGACCCGGCAGTTTCGCTTACCGACCTATGTCAACGGTAATGCCACGGGTATGCTGATTGAAGCCTGTGCCGGTCTGCTTGATAATGATCAGCCGGATGTGGCGATTCGCCGCGAAGTGGAAGAAGAAACAGGGTATCGCCTGCATGCGGTAACGAAAGCGTTTGAGGCTTATATGAGCCCCGGCTCCGTAACGGAA
Source organism: uncultured Arsenicibacter sp. (assembly GCF_945952095.1). Classification (GTDB taxonomy): domain Bacteria; phylum Bacteroidota; class Bacteroidia; order Cytophagales; family Spirosomataceae; genus Arsenicibacter. The sequence continues at coordinate 87,409 of NZ_CAMFHL010000002.1, forward strand.
AAGCTGTTTTTTTATGTCGCTGAGTACAGCAGCAATAGCCGTGTCGCCGATGGAGGTGGAGTGGAAGAAGAGGAAATTGATGTGCTGGAGCTGCCGTTCCGTGAAGCGGTCCGGATGGCAAGTGCCGGTGAGATTATGGATGGAAAGACCCTGCTGCTGATTCAGCATCTGCAGCTGAAAGGCATACTGCCGGTGAATTAAGAACCTTCCGGGAAGTTAAAAACTCCCCGGAAGGTCGGGATAATTAATTTTTCGACGAGCCAGCCTGCGCCGGTGCCGAGGTATTTTCCGTTGACGCAGTGGCCAGCGGCTTACCTTCTTTGTCTAATTCGACAATCTCATAGCCAAGGCGCGACAAGCCTGGTTTGATCAGCGCTTTGTCACCGACAACCGTAATGACCATGTTATTCACCGGCAGACGCTTCCGGGCAATGGCCTTGATTTCTTCCGGTGTGATGTTTTTCAGGATCTCACTTTGCTTCTGAACAAAGTCATTCGGCAGGTTATAGTCGATGATCTGGCTCAGGAAGATGGCTTTCTGGAGCGAGGTTTCGTAGCGCAACGCATCCCGCTGCCCGATTGAGCTCTTCGTAAATGCCAGTTCTTCGGCCGTGATACCGTCCTTCGCGTAGTTGGTAATCTCCTTCATGAACTCCACCACCGAGCTATCGGTTGCAGCAGCTTTCACACCGGCCGATGCCGTAAAGACTGCCGGCAGGCGGCTGCCCGAGAAGCCCGACCGCGCGCCATAGGTAAAGCCTTTGTCTTCGCGCAGGTTCATGTTGATACGGCTGTTAAACGCACCACCCAGAATGTAATTGGTCAGGCCGGCACGATAATAGTCGCCGGTTGCATCGTATGGCATATCGGTTACGTAGCCGATCCGGATTTCAGACTGTGCCGCTTTGCCTTTGTCGATCAGGAAAATACGGGTTTTGTCGGCCGCTTTAGCTGCGGGTACGGCTGGAATAGTAACCGGTTTTGCTTCCCATTTCGTCAGGAAGTTCAGTTTAGGGGTAATGTCTGCCTTTTCCAGATCACCTACCACAACCAGATTGGTTACCGATGGCGAGAAGTTCTTCGCATAAAATGCCTTCACATCATCGAGCGAGATGTTTTTAACGCTTTCAGACGTGCCGCTTACTGGAATGGCGCGGATGTGATCGGCCCCGAACAACAGGCGGTTATAGGCGCGGTTGGCAATGACAACCGGCTGTGTGCTCTGATTTTCAATGTTTTCGAGCAGCTGCTTTTTCAGACGGGCAAAATCTTCCGGCGCAAATTTCGGCCGGAATAGCTTCTCTTCCAGAATTGCCAGCGTAGCATCCAGATTTTTCGTCAGCGATTCCACCGAAACGCTGATTTCGTCAGTGCTGGCGCTGATAGAAATGCTGCTGCCCAGTTTCTCCAGCTTGTTGCTGATATCTTCAGCGCTGAAATTCTGCGTCGCTTCATTCATCATAGAAGCCGTCAGCTGCGCAACGCCTGCTTTCGACATATCGGTGGCGGATAATAAGTGACCGCCTTTGATCGAAAACAGCAGCGTTACCGTCGGAATTTCATTGTTCCGGACACCGATCATCTTGATGCCGTTTGCCAGGCTACCAGTCCAGAACGGAGGAACCTGCGTGGCCGGATTCGGGCCTGAAGCCGGTTTTTTAGCCCGGTCAAATGAATCCGCCGGCTTTTTATAGGCCAGACCGTCGTAACCGTAATTCGGTGCTTTATAACCGGCAGCTGAAACGGTGTAGTTGTCGGCATGCGTAACAATGTCCTTCTTGCCGTTCGGATAAACCGTCAGCACGACCGCATTTTTGCCTTTGATGTATTGGTTATACACCCGCATTACCTCTTCTTTCGTCAGGGCCTGAATAGTTTTCAGTTCCAGCGGCAGGTAGTTGGCTGTCGGCGCAAACGTCTGGTAAGCAGCCAGCTGCGATACTTTACCCGATACACTGGCCAGCCCTTCGATCAGGCGGGTTTCACGGGTAGCCTTAAACTGGGTGATATCGTCGTCGGTGACACCACGACGTTCGAACTCAGCCAGTGTACGCTGTAACATGGCTTCGGCGCTGTCCAGACGCATCGTCGGGAACGGCAGAACTGTGAATGTAAACTCACCGGCCAGTTCCGTTGTCGGATGGCTGGCATTTGACTGGGCCGCCTTCTGTGTTTTTACGAAGTTTTTGTATAACAAAGAGTTACGGCCGCCGCCCAGAATTTCGGCCAGGGCATCCAGCGCTACTTCGTCTTTATGATACGTCGGGACCGACGGGTACGTCACGCGCAGCATCGGGAACCGGATGTTGTCTTCGTAGGACACATAGCGGTTTTTGTCGAGTATTACCGCCGGTACGGTTGTTTTTGTAACGCCCGGGCCTTTCGGAATCGGACCGAAATATTTCTCCGCCAGTTTAACCACATCTTTGGCCGATACATCACCGCCGACGGTCAGGACGGCGTTATTCGGGCCATACCAGCGCAGGAAGAAATTCTTCAGGTCATTTACATTGACACGGTTCAGGTCTTCCACATAACCGATTGTCAGCCACGAGTAAGGGTGCCCGTAAGGATACAGATTTTTAGCGGTTGTTTCACCCGCCAGACCATACGGACGGTTGTCGTAGTTCTGACCGCGTTCGTTTTTAACGGTAGCGCGCTGGATTTCAAATTTCTTCTGGGTAACGGCGTCAAGTAAGAAACCCATCCGGTCGGCTTCAAGCCATAATGCCCGCTCCAGCTGGTTGCTTGGCAGCGTTTCGTAATAGTTGGTCCGGTCGCGGTTGGTCGAGCCGTTGAGGGTACCACCGGCTTCAGTAATGAGTTTGAAATGCTCATCATCGGCAACGTGGTCAGAGCCCTGGAACATCATGTGCTCAAAAAAGTGCGCAAATCCGGACTTGCCGATTTCTTCGCGGGCCGAGCCGACGTGATACGTTACATCGACGTGAACCACCGGATCAGAATGATCTTCATGAACAATTACGGTAAGGCCGTTAGGCAACACGTACTTTTCATACGGAATGACCAGCTCGTTGCCTTTGCGGGTTACTTTTTCAACAAGCTTAGTTTGTGAGAATGCGCCCTGAGACACCGCCAGACAGGCCAGCAGTGAAAGAGACAAGGTAAGTTTTTGCATGTAGACTTTAAGTGTCTTAAAATTTACTAAAAATACGTATTTTGACGGATTTATGTGTAAAAATGCTGAAAAGTCGCGGAATAATACGGTAAAACAGCAATAAGATTGCACCCGGCAGATTTATTGCACTGTTCCGGCCACATCATTTGTTTCCGTAACTTTGCGGCTATGCGGTATTTTATGGAGCTAAGCTACCGGGGAACCAGTTATCATGGCTGGCAAATTCAACCCAACGGAGTGAGTGTTCAGGAGGTAATTGAAAATGTGCTGAAAGTCCGGCTGCGTGAGCCGATCAGTATTCTGGGCAGCGGCAGGACCGATACCGGTGTGCATGCCTCACAGCAGTATGCCCATTTTGATACGGAACAGCTTTTGCCGGCCCTGGGGCAGCTGCAGCATTCACTGAATGCGATGCTGCCGCACGATGTGGCCATCCATCGTATTTTTCCGGTTCGACCCGACGACCATGCCCGGTTCACGGCCGTTTCGCGCTATTACGAGTATCAGATAATACGGCGGAAAAACCCCTTTAAAACAGGACTGGCGTACGTGTTTCATCCCCCGCTCGATGTGGCAGCGATGAATGATGCTGCCAGCCGCCTGATGCACTATGTCGATTTCGAGAGTTTCAGTAAGGTCAAAACGGATGTAAAAACCTTCAACTGCCGGATTGACTTTGCCTACTGGAGCGTTACGGAGGCCGATGGTATGCCGGATGGGAATCTGACGTTCCATATCAAGGCCGACCGGTTTTTGCGGGGTATGGTACGGGCTATTGTTGGTACACTGCTTGAGGTAGGGCAGGGTCGGATGACGCCGGATCAGTTCGAAGCGGTTATTCAGGCTAAAAACCGGAATAAGGCCGGTCGCGCTGCACCGCCGGAAGGGTTATTTCTGGCCGAAGTTGGTTATCCCGACGAGGTGTTTACACTTGCTGACGCAATTAGTCTGACAGGATTACAGGATTAACAGGATACCTTTTTCGATCACTGAAGCTATTATAGTGCGGTACCTCTGTCAATAACAGAGGTAACAGCAATCCTGTAAATCCTGTAATCCTGTCAAAACAAAAAAGGGAATAGCAATCCTGTCAAAAATTGAAAATTGATGAAAATCGGAACGATTATATTGGCCGCCGGCGGGTCAACGCGCATGGGCGGTCAGGCTAAACAGTTAATAGCGTACCAGGGCCAGACACTGGTACAGCGGATTACGGATGCCGCCATTGCACTGGAAGCAGGGCCGGTTGTGGCTGTACTGGGCGCACACCGCGTCGAAATCGGTACGGAACTGGCTGGTAAGCCCATTACACTCGTCGATAATCCGGCATGGCAGACGGGACTGGCTTCGTCACTGAAAACAGGGCTGGCTGCCTTGTATCTGACGCAAAAAGACATCGATGCCGTATTGATTCTGCTGACCGACCAGCCGCATGTATCCTATGGCTTGCTGAAGCATATGCTCTATGCCAAAGAAAAAACCGGAAAGGGTATTATTGCCTGCCTGTATGCCGATGAACTGGGCGTACCGGTGCTGTTCGACCGGAAATACATTGAGGA
>NZ_CAMFHL010000003.1 GCF_945952095.1 uncultured Arsenicibacter sp.
TTTTTGAGCCGAAAAAGGCCCGCAGCTGGTTCAGCGTTTCGTTATTGACCTCAACCCGGAGCGTTTTGAGTTTTTTGGCCACAATGTCACGGCCGTCGGTAATGTAGCGCTTCTTTTCCTCCTTCAGCAGGTCCTTGATTTTGGTCTTAGCCTTTGAGGTAACCACAAACCGCAGCCAGTCTTCACTGGGTTTCTGCTTGTTGGAGGTGATCACTTCGACCTGATCGCCGTTATGGAGTACGTGGCTCAGCGGTACCAGAATATTATTGACCTTGGCGGCCATACAGCGGGCGCCGACCTGCGTGTGAATGTCAAACGCAAAGTCGAGGGCCGTTGCCCCGCGTTGCAGGACTTTCAGATCGCCCTTTGGCGTAAAGACAAATACTTCTTCGCTGTAGAGGTTGCTCCGGAAATCATCGAGGAATTCAATTGCGCCGGTTTTCTCGCCCTGGGTCGTGGTTTCGAGCATATCCCTGACCTGACTGATCCAGACGTCAATCCCGGCAGCAGTACCGGTTTCGCTGCCTTTATATTTCCAGTGGGCGGCATACCCTTTCTCGGCGATTTCGTTCATCCGCTCAGTCCGGATCTGCACCTCTACCCACTGACCGGTCTTACTCATAACGGTCGTGTGCAGGGATTCGTAGCCGTTGGTACGCGGTGTACTGATCCAGTCTTTCAGCCGGTCAGGGTTCGGTTTGTAATGATCCGTTACGATAGAATAAGCCCGCCAGCAGGCCGATTTTTCTTCTTCGGGCGGGACATCCAGTACAACCCGGACGGCAAACAAGTCATAAATTTCCTCAAATGGTTTTTTCTGTTTGCTCAGTTTATTCCAGATCGAATAGATTGACTTGGGCCGGCCCTTAATCACAAACTTGATGTTTGTGGCACGGAGATCTTCCTCCAGCGGTTCGATGAACCGGGCAATAAACCGGTCGCGGGCAGCCTTGGTTTCACGTAGTTTGCGGGCAATGTCCTTATAGGCTTCCGGCTCAACGTATTTCAGATACAGGTCTTCCAGTTCCGACTTAATAGCATACAGACCAAGGCGGTGTGCCAGCGGTGCATATATATATATGGTCTCGGAAGCGATTTTCAGCTGCTTATCCCGCGGCATCGAGTCGAGGGTCCGCATATTATGCAGGCGGTCGGCAAGCTTGATCAGAATTACCCGTACATCATCGGAGAGCGTCAGCAGCATTTTCCGGAAATTCTCGGCCTGCTGTGAGGTGCCGTATTCGAAGTAGCCGGAAATTTTGGTCAGTCCGTCAATGATTTTAGCTACTTTGGGGCCGAAGAGCCGGTCGATATCCGGAATAGTCATGTCGGTATCCTCGACCACATCATGCAGCAGTGCAGCAACAATAGAGGTAGTACCGAGGCCAACTTCTTCGACGGCAATCTGGGCAACGGCAAGCGGGTGATAGATATAAGGCTCACCAGACCGGCGGCGCATGTTTTTGTGCGCTTCAGCAGACGTATTAAACGCTTTTTTTATCAGTTTGGCGTCATTGTCTTTCAACAGTGGCTTTGCCGCCCTCAGCAGTCGACGGTATCGTTTCAGGATTTCGCGTCGTTCCTGCTCCAGATCAATGTAGGGCTCTGCAGTTACGTTCATATCGGTAAGTTCGGCTCTGGAAGATGTAGATTTTGGTAACCTATCCCTTCTGTTTGGTTGTACTCTTAGTTCCAAGTTACGGACTAATCAGTATGAAGTCAATGTGAAGAAATCAAAAAAAAAAAGTTTGGACAAAAATTTGCAATCAGAAAAAACATACCTACTTTTGCAGGCCGATTCAGATGAACGACGACTGAAAACAAAATAACAGTGCTTTCAGCCGTATTTATCGGATCAACATACCGAACTGCGGGCGTGGCGAAATTGGTAGACGTACTTGACTTAGGATCAAGCGCCGCGAGGCATGGGGGTTCGAGTCCCTCCGCCCGTACCAACTGTTAAAGCGAAAGAGCGATAGAGTGAAAGAGCGTATGTCTGTAATATGATCTCTCTTTCGCTCTTTCATTCTTTCGCTCTTTTATTTTAAAAAAAGAAGAACTGTGGATATAGCCTTAGACAAAGCAAGCGAAACGCAAGCCTCTCTGAAAATCACTCTGAAGCCGGAAGACTATAAGCCGGAAGTTGATAAAAAATTAAAGCAGTATGGTAAAACAGTGGCCATGAAAGGGTTCCGCCCGGGTCACGTACCTGCTTCTTTGATTCAGAAAATGTATGGCAAAAGCATTCTTGTTGATGAAATCAACAACCTGCTGGGCCGTACGGTCAGCAATTATATCCGCGAAAATAAATTACAGGTAGTTGGTGACCCGATTCCTGACCGGACTGAAGCCAAATCAATTGATTGGGATAACCAGACTGAATTTGTTTTCAGCTACACACTGGGTATGGCGTCTGAATTCGACATTCACTTCGATCAGCTCCCTTCTGTAACAGAGTATACCATCACGGCTTCTGACAAGGATGTTAACGAGACAATCGACAACCTCCGTCAGCAGTTCCATAAGCACGAGCACGCTGAAGAGGCTGCCGAAGGCGATACAATTTTCGGTGAACTGAAGCAGCTGACCGGTGCAACAGAAGGCGACGCTGAGCCATTCTCGGCTAAAACAGCCCTGCCGCTGAAGCAGGTTGACGCGGATTACCTGCCGACATTTATCGGCAAGAAAAAAGGCGAAACCTTTACGTTTGATATCGCAGCAGCTTTCCCTGATGATAAGTCACGGGCACATGCTACGGGCCTGAAACCGGAAGAAGCAGCACAGCTGAGCGGTGATTTTGAATTCACTATTGAAGACGTAACCCGCCATGCACCGGCCGACATCGATCAGGATCTGTTCGACAAGTCACTGGGAGCGGGTCAGGTTGACTCGGAAGAAGCGTTCCGCGAAAAAGTAACGGAGATCATCAGCGGTAACTTCAGCCGTGAAGCCAAAAGCATGCTGCGTTACGACATCGAACGCATTCTGTTAGAAAACATCCCGATTCTGTTGCCGGAAGAATTCCTTAAAGACTGGCTCGTTGAAAACAACGAAGGCAAGGTATCACGGGAGCAGGTTGACGAGCAGTTCGAAGATTTCGCTAAATCGGTGAAACTGCAGCTGATCAAAAACAAAATTGCCGAGCAAACGGATATCAAGGTTGAATTTGCCGAAGTACTGGCTGCTACCGAGCAGATGGTACGTGAGCAGTTTGGCTTTGCTAACTCGGACGATGATGAAATCAACAAAACGGTTGAGCGCATCGCCCGTAATTACTTGGCCGACGACAAAAACAACGGTCAGAACTACACAACGCTTTACAACCGGATCTACGACGACAAAGTACTTGACTATGCGAAAACGCAGGTTAACGTAGACCCGAAAGAGGTTTCGTTCGACGAGTTCAAGGAAATCGCGCAAAACCGGTAGATATAGCCCGCTCAGGGAGAGGCTAGTGGAAAACCCACTAGCCTTTTTTTATGACTAAAACCCAATCCGTTCGCGGGCAGGAGCCGGTTGCGGCGTCAGTGCGTTGATCAGTTCACGGGTTAACTGTTCCTGGGTAACGGCACGTTCGTAGCGGCGCTTCCAGTTTTCAACCTCCAGCGTAAGCTTTTCAATTTCCAGCTGTTGTTTCTCGAGCAGCAGCTGAATAGCGCTCATATCAGGCGTTGGCGTAGCCTGGTGCGTAACCGGTACCGCTTCAAAAGCCTGTTGACTGACCGCCGGGAGCGAAGACGGCGACAGGAGCGAGGCGCTGTCTACCCCCAATACCTGGGCAATCTGCTCAAGCCGGCTGAGGGTAATGTCGGTTTTGCCGCGTTCGATATCGCCATAGGCCGTTGTCGATAAATGGAGCAAATCGGCCATATTTTCCTGCGAGTACCCCCGTTGCAGGCGTAGTAAACGGATATTTTCGTTAATTTTTGTCTTCATCTTAAGTATCAACGATAAATTCTCAACCTAAACTGGCAGTACTTTTCAATTGCATAACGCATTTTTGCAACAGAAGAATTCAAAACGGGGTTTAGGATTATGGAATCGGGGTTTACCCTTGTGTTATTAACAAGAATCTGTTCGTAATCTTTTACTGATATACCCTAAAACCACAAACTAAGTAAAGCAAAGCATGAATTTCGGACAAGAATTTCGCAAGTACGCCGTTCACCACATGGGCATGAATGGGTTGACAGTAGACGGATACATGAATCATACCGTCGAAAATATGACACGCTCCGTAATCGAAGAGCGGCCGATGAACTTCCGTGAGGTTGACGTGTTCTCACGCCTGATGGCCGACCGGATTATCTTTATGGGAATGGGTGTCGACGACAACATTGCCAACATCATTGTGGCGCAGCTGTTGTTCCTGGAGTCGGCCGATCCGCGCAAAGACATCCTGATGTACATCAACAGTCCTGGTGGCTCGGTGTATGCCGGTCTGGGGATTTATGATACAATGCAGTACGTTCGTCCGGACGTGGCAACGGTCTGTACAAGTCTGGCCGCGTCGATGGGTGCCGTATTGCTGGCCGGGGGGGCTGCCGGTAAGCGTTCTGCCCTTCCACACGCCCGCGTGATGATTCACCAGCCGTCGGGTGGTGCACAGGGCCAGTCGGTTGATATCGAAATCACCGCCCGTGAAATCGTGAAACTGCGCGATGAACTGTATAGTATTCTGGCGCTGCACAGCGGACAGACCAAAGAGCAGATCGAAATTGATTCAGACCGCGACAAGTGGTTCCGCGCCGAAGAAGCCAAAGCCTATGGCCTGATCGACGAGGTATTACGCCGCGAAAAATAAGCCGGTTACCGGCCAGTGCACATCCCCGCTTCTTCGCAGGAAGAAGCGGGGATTTTTTATATACCATCACGAAGCCATATGGAGGCTGATTTTCCGCCGTTGCCTAAACCCTGTCACCTGAAAGAAGCATTGTTTCTTGACAAGTCCGGTATTTTTCCCCACGTTCGTACTTCTGTATCAAGGTCGATCACGAAATTACCGTGCCTATGCCATACCGTTACCTTTGGATACTAACCGGTTGTCTTGCTTCTGTCTCCGCCTTCGCACAACCGGCTGATGACAGGATCAGCTATGCGGTTGAGTCAGGATGGTACGCGGCCGGCAATGGGCCGATTCCCTTCTGGTTACGAACCAATCAGCAGGGCACTGTACCCTTGACAGGTTCCCTGATCACGGCGCGGCTGAATGTTTCGCAGGATTACCGGCAACGCACCGACTCATCGTCACGCTTCGACTGGGGTTTTGGTGTTAACGGGGTGTTCAACGGGCAGCTGAAGCCAGCCGGCGAGCCGCTGCGGTACTATTTACCGGATGCTTTTCTGAAAGTACGTTACGGCAAGTTCGAATTGTTTGCCGGTAACCGTACCGGTGTCATCGGGATTGTCGATACCTTGCTGTCGTCGGGGAGCGTGGCCTGGTCGGGGAATACACTGCCCATTCCGAAAGTACAGCTGCATACGCCGGACTATATATCACTGGGCTTTCTGAAACATATACTGGCCTTTCGCGTGGGGTATGCGCACGGCTGGTTTATCAATTCCTATGTAAAAAACAGCTACCTGCACCAGAAATACGCTTATTTCCGGCTTGGGAAACCACATTGGCGGGTGCGCGCGTATGCCTGTCTGAATCATCAGGTGCAGTGGGACGGGCAGGCCGGTTACCTGAACGATACGCCGCTGGCAGTAAACGGTCAGTTGCCGGCTACCTTCCGTGACTACCTGTCGGTGGTAACGGGTCGGTATCCGGAGGCATTGCAAACTGACCGGTTTACTGATTTTGACGGCACCAACCGGATCGGTAACCACATCGGCAGTATTGATCTGGCCCTGGAGTGGCGTGGTGACCGGACTAACTGGCAATTGTACCACCAGCATTTGTATGAAGATGCGTCCGGACTGGCCCTGCGGAATGTGCCGGATGGCTTAACAGGGTTGCGGTTGCTGAATCTGAACGGCGAGGCCTCGTCGTGGTTCCGGATCCGGCGTGTAGTCATTGAATGGCTCAGTACCCTGAATCAGAGCGGCCCGACCTTCGATCCGGCCGCGCAGTATCAGGGTGGTGATAATTATTACAACCACAGCCAGTACCGTGAAGGGTGGACGTATCAGGGGCTTACGCTGGGTACACCGTTTCTTTTTCCTAATACGAATCTCAGCCAGTATGCCGCCGGACTGGGCGGACCCTATTTCCCGAACAACCGCGTTACGGCCTGGTATCTGGCGCTTGACGGCGTTATCGCCGGCGGGCCATCGCTGATGTTTAAAGCGTCATTGTCCCGAAACAGGGGAACATTCAATCGCCCGTATCCCGAACCATTGCCGCAACTATCGGCCTATACCGCTATCCGCTGGCCGCTGAACCGCCGGAAAACCGCCTTACTGTGCGCGTCATTTGCCGTTGACCAGGGCGATTTATTGCCGGTGAGCACCGGTAGTTATCTGGGATTACACTACGCATGGTGATGGGGGAAGGGTTTCTTTTTCTACTTTTTTGGTGACTATTTTGTAAGTATCGTTAGAAAAGAGACCATTAAATCACTGCTTCTTGATTTGCCTGTATATAAAATGTTACTTTTGCCCAACTCTCCAATAGTCCACTTTTTATTATAAGCCTGTTTCTAACCATTCTTCGTATGAAATTTAACTACTCCCTCCGCCAGACAAGCTGGCTGTTCATTTCACTGGGTATTTTGCTGGTTGGCGTTTACGGTTGTGTATTGCAGGATCACCGTATTCCGAATCCGGTAACCCTGGCAGCTGTTCCCGGCCCGCCGGTTGCATCCGGTCTGAAAGCACCCATCGGTATTTCTGATGACAGCAAAGGCAATATCTGGGTTACCGAAGCCGGTAGCGGCACGGTGAATGACGGTCGTGTAGCAGTCGTAACGCCGTCAGGTGCTGTATATCCGGTTATCACAGGTTTTGTATCGGCAATCAGTCCGGAAAATTCGCCGGAAGGCCTGAACCACCTGCTGTACCGTGATGGTAAGCTGTATATCCTACACAGCATCGAGGATAAGATGTTTGTGGCCGATGTATCGAACTTTGTTCCGGGCGTCAGTGCACCGATTCCGGCAAGCTCACTGAGTTTCGTAGACATTGGTACGTTTGTAAAGAATGCCCGTCCGAACGCGCCGGATCCGGCTGATTCAAACCCGTATAACCTGACATTCGGGCCGAACGGAGATATTTTTATCGCTGATGCCGGCGCCAATGCCATTGTGCGGGTCGCAAAAGGAACCAATGCGCTGAGCATTTATGCGGTTTTCCCGGATGTACCTAATCCTACTTACCCTGGCGCGCCTGTTGGTCCGCCGACCATCGACGCCGTTCCGACCAGCATTGTCTTTGACGGTACAAATTTCCTGGTGACAACCCTCGTGGGTTTCCCGTTCCCGACCGGTAAGTCAACGATTTATCAGGTTAGCGGAAGCGGTGCGGCACCGGTTACGCCAACCGTTTATAAGACAGGCTTTTCGGGTATTACTGATATTACATTTACGCCGGGGGGCAAAACGCTCATTACCGAATTTGGCTTTTCAACCCCGGGTCGGGTTGCCAGCGGTGATAATGCGGCAACGACCTTGTTTTCACCAGCGATCACGCCGGTTGATATTCACCTGAGTACCGTCAGCGCAGATACCTATTATCTGCTGTATTACGGTCCCGGTATTATTGTAAAATTAAACGCTACAAACTAAACGGGGTCGGAGACCAATAGACAGGAGAGCGTCAGACAGGATGTATGGCCGGGCATAAACCGGCCTGATCGTCGTCACAGTTTGTAATTCTGAAGGGGAAAATCCAACGATTTTCCCCTTTTTTGTATCTTTAGGAAGATGATAACGCATGACAAACAGGTATGAAGGGGAGTATGTGGAAAGTTATACTGTTGGGAATAACCGGCCTTTGGCTGGCAGGGTGCAGCAGGGGAAGTGAACCTGTGGCGGAAGACCGCGTGCGGCTGAAAACCGTAACCGACCGGTCTGATGTAACCTTTTTTCAGGTCTATTCATACGATACCGGTAACCGGGTGGTGCTGGTGCAGAGCTATTTCACACCCGGAGGGCCGTTTCCGCCATTCAGCCTGGATCAGGCAAACCGGATGGTTTACCAGTATGATGCACAGGGGCGCCTGAAACAGGCTGATTATCTGGATTACCAGAGCAAACAGAAAGCAGGGGAGTCACGCATCCGCTATACGTATGACGGCACCGGTAAAATCGTGACGGCTACCTATGTCTCGATGGGGGTTGACGGAACGTTTACCGACACGCAGCAGCTCGTGTATGAACTCGATGCGCAAAACCGGCCGGTGAAAAAAACGGAATACAAGCTGCCCGTTGCCGGTCAGACAGGGCTGATTACTAACTATGCCTATACCGATGGTAATCTGACGACTATTGACGCGCCGGTGTATGGTACAGATCGGGTGGAGACGGGCCGGCTCCGTACCACGTATGCTTACGGCACCGGACGGAGTCCGTATTACGGCTTACCACCCGCCACCATCTGGGGTGATCAACTGGCATTCCGGTATAGCCAGAACAACGTGTTGCTGCAGACAGTCCGGAACTTCGACAAAGCGGGTGTACCCGTAACAGCAGCTGTGACAAAAAACTATTCCGTAACCGCTCGTGCCGACGGCCGTATCACGCAATGGTCAGAAGGGCCGGCCGGCAGTACATACGGGCTCTTTTACGACTACGAAACTTATTAGGTAACGGTGGATGCGGGCTTGCCTGTTCAGCATTCAACATGTACCTTTGTTTACCTACTACGGCCTGGGTATACTCAGGTCGTTTTTTATTGACAAAAAAAGGATGACAACAAAAAGGGTAGTTGTCAGTTTTACGAACATAAACATCAAAACACTCTGATCACCAATATGCCAGCGGTTAGTTGCTCGTTCTGCGGCCGTCGAAAAAATGAAGTAATGCTCCTGTTGTCGGGCATGGACTCCCATATCTGTAACTACTGCATTGAGGAAGGCCACCGCGTGGTGCTGGAAGAAATGCGGCCGCGCCGCTCCGAACCGGCAGACATCAAGCTGAACCTGATTAAACCGCAGGAGATGAAGCGCCACCTTGACCAGTATGTTATCGGGCAGGACGAAGCGAAAAAAACGCTTTCGGTGGCGGTGTATAATCACTATAAGCGGCTGATGCAGCCCAAAACAGAGGATGATGTGACGATCGAGAAATCGAACATCATCATGGTCGGGGAGACCGGTACCGGTAAAACGTATCTGGCCCGGACCATTGCCCGTAAGCTGGAAGTGCCGTTCTGTATTGCCGATGCCACGGTCATTACCGAGGCCGGTTATGTGGGCGAAGACGTTGAAACGATCCTGACCCGGCTGCTTCAGGCGGCTGATTATAACGTTGATGCGGCTGAACGGGGCATTGTATACATCGACGAAATTGATAAAATCGCCCGGAAGGCCGATAACCCGTCCATCACCCGCGACGTGTCGGGCGAAGGCGTGCAGCAGGCCTTGCTGAAACTGCTGGAAGGCTCGATGGTGAACGTACCGCCGCAGGGTGGCCGCAAGCACCCCGATCAGCGGATGATTTCGATCAACACCGAAAATATCCTGTTCATCTGCGGCGGCGCTTTCGATGGTATTGAGCGGCATATCGCCAAACGGATCAACACGCGGCCAATCGGATTCTCCGGCGACCGCCGCCTGCACGAGTCCTTTGACCGCGAACACCTGATGCGCTTTGTATCGGCGCAGGACCTCAAATCGTTCGGGCTGATTCCGGAACTGATCGGTCGTCTGCCGGTACTGACCCACCTTGAACCATTGAACCGCCAGGCGCTGCGAAAAATTCTGACGGAGCCGAAAAACGCCATTACCAAGCAGTATGAAAAGCTGTTTGCCATGGAAGGCATTGCCATTGAATGGGAGTCCGATGTACTGGACTTTATTGTCGATCAGGCCCTGCACTTCAATCTGGGTGCGCGCGGGCTGCGGGCCATCTGCGAATCAATCATAACCGACGCCATGTTTGAACTGCCTTCACGGACCGATCTGACGACCTTTACGGTGTCGATGGATTATGTGCAGGAGCAGTTTGGTAAATCAACCTGGCAGGTGCTGCGGTCGGCGGCGTAGGCCTGCCGGAATGAATAAGGAGAAATGGTTAATGAAAAATGGCAGCACGGCTCTGGATTGTGCGCCATTTCCGGGAATAAGTAGCGGAGGCCCGACTTCTAGTCGGGCCTCCGCTTTTTTTTGGTAAACTCCCCTTTATGTAGGTTTCCGAAACATTCATATGTGTGGACAGTTAGTCGAGTGAAAAGTAAATTATGTTTCACTCAACGTCCTTCTCATATGAAGCGCATAACTACCAATGCATTCTATGCTCTGGCCATCGGAATGCTCATGACGGCGTGTACAAACCGTCCGTATGCTACCCTCCAGCGTACGCCTGCTGAGGTCGCCACAACGCGATCAGTTGCTACAGCACCCGTTGTGGCTGAACAAACCGTTTCACAAGCCGGCATACAGCCTGTTACTGTACCGGTAACAGTAACGGAGGCTGCCCCGCAAACGGTAAACGAAGCGTTGGCGAAATACGAAGCCGTGGCGTCTGCCGATAACAAACTGTCGGTTTCTGACAAACAAAAGCTGGATAAGCGCATGGGCCGGATCAGGCAACTGTTAGCGACAACGTCATTGACAGAAGCGTCGGCCGGGGCTGCAACGCACAAAGCAACGGCGATGGAGCGGATGATGGTTAAGAAGATCAACAAGAAAATCCAGCAGAAAATGAGTCCCGAAAAAACGCAGAAAGCCCAGCTGAATACGGGCGTACTGACAGGTGGTGCCGTGCTGGTTATTCTGGGTCTGTTGCTGCTTTTACTGACTTCCGGGACAGCGGCAACCCTTGGGCTCGTATCGTTAATTGTCGGCGCAGTTCTGCTTCTGATTGGCCTTTTATAGGGGCCAGTAGCTCAGAAACGGGGTTTTAAATGCTCATTCAATCAAATTTATTCAAACACCGGTTTTTCGTTTCTAACAATTTTTTACGTTTGGGCGTTCAAACCGTTAATTCACTAAAAAAACACAGATTTATGAAAACGTTGACTCGCAACGCCTTTTTTGCCTTCGCCGCTGCTGCCATGATGACCGCCTGTAGCCGTCCATACGCCACGGTTCAGCGTACGCAGACAGAACGATTCTATTCAGAAGCGAAAGCTGCACCGGCTGCTCAGCCAAAAACAACGGAAGAAGTTGCCGTAGCCACACCGGTTGAGGCCCCGGCTGCCGTTGACGCACCAACAGCTGCGCAGGTTGAAGCAACCAAACAGGTAGTTGATCAGATTGAAGCATACGCCGCCAATAATAAAGAACTGGCTTCAAACAAAAAGCTGGAAAAACGGATGGCCCGTGTGAAACAACTCCTGAACGAAGCAACTACAGCTAAAGCGTCAAACACACTCCAGACAACAAAAAAAGCGACGTTGATGGAGCGTATGATGACGAAAAAAATCGATAAGCAGATCAAAAAACACATGGCTCCTGACGAAGCTAAGGTAATGGACCGTGCAACCCGCGCCGGTATCATCATCGGTATCGTTGGTCTGTTGTTGTCGCTGCTGTTCGGTGGTGTACTGGGTCTGTTAGGCTTACTGATGCTGATCGGTGGTATCGTACTGATTCTGGTAGGTGTGTTACGTACCGTGTAATCGCAGCATATAAAAATCATTACTAATCAGTGGCACGATCATAGCGGTAATATCCGTCGATCGTGCCACTGTCAGTTTACAGGAAACAAGTCACCTCTAACCGCAGCCTCCGGGTTGCTTGTAACATGACAGAACAACCCACACTTTGTCTGATTCATGGTCATGGCGTAGACCCGTCGGTCTGGGATACGCTGTACGACGATTTATCGGCGGATGTACAGATTGTCAAGCCTGATTTTTCGGGCATGACCAGCCACCAGACCGTTGAAGCGTACGCTGAAGAGCTATATAGTGTGTTTCAGGCATCCGGCATTGAGAAGGTAGTCCTGATCGGCCATTCGATGGGCGGCTACATTGCGCTGGCCTTTGCCGAAAAGCATCCGGACATGATGGCTGGTCTGGGCCTTTTTCATTCAACGGCATTCCCCGATGATGAAGACCGCAAACCAAAACGGGAACAGGCCATTGCTCAGCTTACGGCTGAGGGATCGCCGGCGTTCATTGATGCCGCAGTACCCAATATGTTTGCCGAAGAACATAAAACGTCGATGGCCGCAACGATTGACTCTGTCGTCAGCAAAGGCCGGCAGTTGCCGGCAGATGCATTGATTGCAGGTGTTAAAGCCATTCAGTCGCGGCCCGACCGGACACATGTCCTGAAAAATGCCGCCTATCCGGTATTAATTATTGCCGGGAAAGAAGATAAGCTGGTGCCGCTTGACAAAAGTAAGGAGCTGTTTGAGATGCCGTCGAACGTACAGGCCACAGTACTGGAACACTCCGGCCATCTGGGCATGCTGGAAGAGCCTGCCGAAGCCTTGAACGCGATCCGGCGCTTTTTGATCAAAGTTATGGCCGTTTAGCTGCCGGAACGCGCTGAATGCCGGGTGGATAACGAATTGGAAGGGGCTAAGGCCCCTTTTTTCGTTTTTTTCAATGATTTAGGGTACATAATTTGTAAACTTGCAATCTTTTATAATTATCCTGTTGATTTATTCATTCAGGGCTACTATTTGTTCAGACAATGTCACAACTCTTTAATGTTTATCCGCTGTATGATATCGAGCCTGTGCGGGCACAGGGGAGTTATCTGTGGGATTCAAAAGGCGAACGGTACCTCGACCTGTATGGGGGCCACGCTGTCATCTCTGTAGGGCATACGCACCCACGATATGTCAGGGCCATTACTGAACAATTAAACCGGATTTCGTTCTATTCAAATTCAGTCAGGATTCCCTTGCAGGAAGAACTGGCCGAAAAGCTGGGAGCGTTGTCGGGTTACCCTGACTATGCGTTATTTCTCTGTAATTCAGGCGCTGAAGCGAACGAGAATGCCCTGAAACTGGCTTCGTTCCATAACAAGCGTACTAAAGTAGTGGCGTTCCGGAAGTCGTTCCACGGCCGGACAGCGGGTGCTGTTGCGGCAACGGACAATCCGTCGATTGTGGCGCCGGTAAACTACAGTGAGCATGTAACGTTTCTGCCTTATAATGATGTAGAGGCAGCTGTTGCGGGCATTACCGATGAGGTGACGGCCGTTATCATCGAAGGGATTCAGGGCGTGGGCGGTATCCATGTGGCAACGGATGAGTTTCTGCAAACGCTGCGCCGCCGGTGCGATGAAACCGGTGCGGTCCTGATTCTGGACGGTGTTCAGTGCGGGTATGGCCGTTCGGGTAAATTCTTTTCGCATCAGTTCAGCGGCATTGAACCGGATATTATTTCGATGGCTAAAGGCATGGGCAACGGCTTCCCGATCGGCGGGATCCTGATTTCGCCGAAGTTCAAGGCAAGCTACGGCTTACTCGGAACCACCTTTGGCGGAAACCATCTGGCCTGTACGGCGGCTATTGCCGTGCTCGACATCATGAAAGATGAAAACCTGATGGACAACGCGGCGAAAATGGGCGATTACCTGATGGACGGACTGCGGCAAGTGGGCGGCTACAAAGAGCTGCGCGGCCGTGGACTGATGATCGGCATCGAGTACGATTTTCCGGTGGAGACACTGCGGAATACACTGCTGTTTGAACACCATATGTTTACCGGTGTGGCAGGCAAAAATACCATCCGGTTACTGCCGTCGCTGGCGCTGGGAACCGAAGAAATCGATCAGTTCCTGGACGCTTTATCAAAAGAAGTTAAAGCAACGGTTTGATTAGGATAAAATGACCAATTTCATTTCCATTCACGACGTAACAGACCTTCAGGCCCTGATCAAATCAGGCCTGGAGGCCAAACAGAACCCGTTTGCCGACCAGCATCTGGGAAAAAATAAAACCATTGGCCTGATCTTTTTCAACTCCAGCTTACGGACCCGCCTCAGTACCCAGAAGGCGGCCCAGAATCTGGGAATGAACGTGATGGTGCTGAACGTAGGGCAGGATAGCTGGGGCCTTGAGCTGGAAGACAGTGAATTAGGTAGTCCGGTGATCATGAATGGCGACAAGGCTGAGCACGTGAAAGAAGCAGCGGCCGTTATGGGTCGTTACTGCGATATTATTGCTGTCCGGGCCTTTGCCGAACTGAAAGACCGCGACAAGGATTACCGGGAGCAGGTGATGAAGCAATTCGTGAAGTATGCCGGTGTCCCGATTGTAAACCTTGAATCTGCCACCCGCCATCCGCTCCAGTCACTGGCCGACTGCATCACGATTGAAGAGTTCAAAACCAAAGCCCGCCCGAAAGTGGTGCTGACCTGGTTACCGCACTTCAAACCGTTGCCGCAGGCTGTTGCCAACTCGTTTGCGGAGTGGATGAACCACATGGATGTGGAGCTGGTTATCACGCATCCGGAAGGCTACGACCTCGCCCCTGAGTTTGTCGGTAAGGCGCGGGTGACGCACAACCAGAACGAAGCGTTCGAAGGGGCCGACTTTATTTACGGCAAGAACTGGTCATCGTATACGCACTACGGTCAGGTGCTGGTACAGGACCCGTCATGGGCTGTTACGATGGACAAAATGCAGCTAACCGATAACGGCAAATTCATGCATTGTCTGCCGCTGCGCCGGAACATGAAAGTTACCGATGAGGTGCTGGACAGCCCGCAGTCGATTGTAATTGATCAGGCTGCTAACCGGGAATGGTCAGCGCAGGCGGTGTTAAAAGAAATTTTGCAGCATGGGTAAGGTAACAGTCATCAAGATTGGCGGGAATGTCATTGACAATCCGGATGCGCTGAGGCGGTTTCTGGCGTCATTTTCGCAACTGAGTGATGAGAAAGTACTTATTCACGGCGGTGGCAAAGTCGCAACCCAGGTGGCTGAGAAATTAGGCGTTCAGACGACAATGGTCGAAGGCCGCCGGATTACAGACCGGCCGATGCTGGATGTGGTTACGATGGTTTACGGCGGGCTGGTCAATAAGCAGATTGTGGCGCAGCTACAGGCACTGGGAACCAATGCCATCGGTCTGACCGGAGCAGACGGCGGAACGGTGCTTGCCCGCAAACGTCCCGTAAAAGAGATCGACTATGGGTTTGTCGGTGATATTGAGGAGGTAAACTCCGGTCAGTTACAGGCGTTTATCCGGCAGGACCTGACACCCGTTTTTGCACCTTTGACCTTCGACCGGGAGGGCAATATGCTGAATACCAATGCCGATACAATGGCCTCAGCCATTGCTGTTGACATGGCTGCGCATAATGACGTGACACTGGTTTACTGTTTTGAGAAGAAAGGCGTACTGAGCAATCCTGACGACGATGCGAGTGTGATTGCCGAACTGACACCAGCTGTCTATGCAGACTACAAAGCGTCGGGTGCTATCAATAAAGGCATGATTCCAAAACTGGATAATGCGTTCCGTGCGCTGGAGAAAGGCGTGTCAAAGGTAATTATCTGCCATGCCGATGAACTGGCACAGGCTGTAGCATCGGGAGCGGGTACAACGCTGACCAGATAAACTACCTGATAGAATGCCAATAAAAAAAGGAAGGGTCACCTTCCTTTTTTTATTGGTTTATTTTTCGGCCAGCAGGGAGATTACTCTGCGCACACCGACGAACCGGCGTTTGTAGTAATCGGCATGCAGCCAGTCATATCGAACACCGCCGTTCCAGGCTGAGTGAATAAACTTAATCCGGTCTCCCTCAACTTCGACAATCATACCGACGTGGCCAATCCGGCTGCTGCCTGCACTATGTCCTTTAAACAGGATCAGATCACCGGGCTGTGCACTTTCTTTTTCAACCGAAACACCGACACTACCCTGTGCAGCGCTGGAATGCGGCAACATAATGCCGAATTTGTTGAAACAATACCGTGTAAATCCGGAACAATCAAATCCGCCAGGCGAAGTGCCCCCTGAACGGTAGCGGTTGGAGAGATGCTTTTTTGCGAAGGAGATAATGTCGCTCACAATTGGAATCTGCTCATAAAGAGCGGGCTCTGCGGCGGTAGATTCAACTGCATTGGGCGACGTCTGGGCCTGAACAATGCCAAACGAGACTGCCAGAAGCGCAGTCAGGAGCATTTTTCTCATCTTAATAAAAAGGTTAAGTCCAAGTTGGGGTTATCCCTGCAAGTCCTCAAAAATAGGCCCGTACCGCTTTAATGCCAAATAATTATGTGGAAAGTTTTCCACATGCCAAATTTTTTAATGTTAGCCAGCGGGTATTCGTTAGATTATCAGTGAGTTACAAAATCAGGTAGTGTGGATTTAATGACACAGTTAATGTAGCCGGAACGAATAAAAAGTATATTATTTAATTTTTTTAAAAATTATAAGCTGATTATGTAAATAAAATAATAATATTGTACTTCAAATTGTTAAAAGAATGAAAGACCAACAAGCTTTATGAGATAGAGCCTTGGCCCACAGGGTTCTATCTCAATAAACTTTTTATTGAGTTGGTTAAGTAGACACATAACTTTTTGAAGAACTTTTATTTTCGACGCAATATATACTTTACTCAATGTTATGAGCCAGCCTGAACGTTACCGGCTCCGGATGGCTCCGGCAACGTTCAGCTGGCTTTTGTTTAAGGATGCTGCTCACAACATACATCGTCCATTCCACTAAGAAGCCTGACCAGTAAAACGGCTTACCGCAAGAGTAGACTGGCAATGAATCATCAGTAATTATGGAAGAAAGCATTGCTTTATCAGTCGTTGATGCTAAAAAAAATAAACTGAAACGCCGCATCATCGACTGCCTGTATCGCGAAGGAAAAGCTACCGTATCTCAGCTTGCCCGGTTACTGCATACGAGTGTCCCGTCGGTTGCCACCTTATTAGATGAATTAACGAGTGAACAATGGCTGCACATGGTCGGTACGGCTGATGCCCAATATGGCCGCAAGCCGACACTTTATTCGCTGAATGCCGCGTATTATGCCATCGTCGTGATCGACATCCGGCTCAACGATACCAAACTGGCCGTTTTTTCACTCACTAACGAATTACTGTATAAAACAACCTTTACGTTTCCGCTGGGCCCCGACTACAGCCAGTCGGATGAACTGGCTGATGCGCTGGCTGAAATCGCCCGTGAGCTGGAAATCCGGCAGATGCAGGCCATTGGCGTCGGGGTGGCGGTGCCTGGTCTGGTCGACGGCCAGCGCGGGGTTAACTACACCTATCAGCACCTTGACCGGCCCGAACTACCGTTCCGGGAGCTGATCCGGCAGTATATACTTGCCCCGACCTACCTCATTAATGATTCCAAGGCAATCATCCTGGGCGAGCATTGGTTTGGGCTGGCGAGGACCAAAAATCAGGTCATTTCTGTCAACATCGATTGGGGTGTGGGCATCGGGGTCATTACCGGTGGCCGGGTGCTGCAGGGTGCTTCGGGGTTTGCCGGTGAACTCGGGCACATTCAGGTGCAGGAAAACGGTGAACTGTGCATGTGTGGAAAAGTAGGTTGCCTGGACACCCTGACGGGTGCATCGGCCCTGATCCGGCGGGCAAAGGCTGGTTTACAGGCAGGCCAGGCGTCACGGCTGGCAGAAGAAAATGCAGATGATATCGACGTTGAAACCATCATCAACTACGCTAATGCGGGAGATGGCTTTGCGGTTGACCTGCTGACCGACGTCGGTATGCATCTGGGAAAAGGCTTGTCGGTTGCGGTGCATCTGTTTAATCCTGAGCTCATTATCGTGAACGGGGTTTTGGCAAAAGCCGAAAAACTCATCAGCCGGCCCATTGAACAGGCCATTGCCAAATACTGCCTGGCCGATTTCCAAGGAGCGTTAAAAATCGAAATTTCGCAGCTGGGTAGTCTGGCAAAAATGTCGGGTACGCAGGCGTATGTACTACAATCCTTACTAGAACAAGAACAGATTCCGTAACATGAAAAAAAGCTGGATAAGTCTGGCCATCGCCCTGTGCTGTGGCCTTTCGGTGCAGGCTCAGCAACATTCGGAGCAAAACCATTCGAAGTATATCTGGCCGGCCGATGCCGCCGTAAAACAGAAACTGGGCCAGTGGCAGGATATTAAATTCGGGCTGCTGATGCACTGGGGTACTTACAGTCAGTGGGGTATTGTTGAGTCGTGGTCGTTATGCCCGGAAGACGAAGGCTGGTGCGTACGCCGCGGCCCGCATGCCGGAAACTGGTACGACTACAAAAAGGCCTACGAAAACCTGCAGACGACGTTTAATCCGGTGCGTTTCAATCCGGAGCGATGGGCGCAGGCGGCTCAGCAGGCGGGTATGAAGTACATGATCTTCACGACAAAGCACCACGATGGCTTCTGCATGTTCGATTCTAAGCAGACCGACTACAAAATTACCAGCTCAAAATCACCGTTTGCGTCGAATCCGCGGAGCAACGTGACAAAAGAAATTCTGCAGGCATTCCGGCAGCAGGGATTTATGGTCGGTACCTATTTCTCGAGACCTGACTGGAATACCGACTCGTACTGGTGGCCCTATTTCCCGCCGAAAGACCGGAATGTAAGCTACGATCCGAAAAAATACCCCGAAAACTGGCAGAAATTCAGCGATTTCACCTACAACCAGATTCAGGAACTCATGACCGGCTACGGCAAGGTTGATATCCTGTGGCTGGACGGTGGCTGGGTTCGTCCGGCCAGTACCATCGACTCAACGGTAAGCTGGCAGCGGACGATTCCGTACAGTCAGGACATCAATATGGCAAAAATTGCCGGTATGGCCCGCCAGCATCAGCCGGGCTTGCTGGTGGTTGACCGTACCGTTTCGGGCGAATTTGAAAACTACGTAACGCCGGAGCAGCAGATACCTGACCACTACATGCCGATTCCGTGGGAGACCTGCCTGACCATGGGCGACAGCTGGTCATACATCCCGAAGGAAAACTTTAAACCAGCCCGGAAACTGGTGCAGACCCTGGTCGACATTGTGGCGAAAAACGGTAACCTGCTGCTGAACGTTGCGCCGGGGCCGGATGGAGAATGGCACGAAGAAGCCTATCAGCGCCTGAAGGAAATCGGTACCTGGATGACCGTCAACGGGGAGTCAGTGTACAACACCAAGCCTGTAGCACCATACCGTCAGGACCAATGGGCCTTTACCGCAAACGAGAAGGCAACCTACGTATCATACCTGCCGAAAGACGACGAAAGCAAGCTCTCTGCAACCATTGAGTTGCCGGTGAAAACGGCAACTGCCAAAACGCAGGTCAGTCTGTTAGGCGTAAAGCAACCGCTGAAATGGAAAAAGGCGGGCGATAAAACGGTCGTTACCGTCACGGAGGCCGCACGGCAGCAACTGGCCAATCAGGCGGTCTGGGTGTTCAAAGTGAGCAAATAATCAATCCAATTCCTATAACTCAATTTCTTTTTGACGCTATGAAAAAAACAATCTGCACACTAGCCCTCGGGGCCTTGCTATCGGCGCAGGTAGCATTGGCTCAGACAGCAACGTATGCCATTTTACCTAAACCCGCCCGGCTGGATGAACAGAAAGGTGCCTTTGCGGTTGGTTCTAACCTGACACTGGTGCTGGAAAAAGAAAATGCAGAGGGGCGCAAACTGGCCGAATCGCTGGCGGCGCAACTCAAGGCTTCGGCTGGTTTTGCACCTAAAATCAAGGTTGGAAAAGGCAGGAGCAACAGCATTTATTTTGATACCGAGCAAAGCGATAAACTGGGTACCGAAGGCTATTTTCTCAAGGTTTCGCCGAAGCAGGTCGTCATTACGGCGCAGGAGCCGAAAGGGTTCTTTTACGGCATGCAGTCGCTGCTCCAGCTGATGCCGGCAGAGGTGTTCAGTCCGGCGGTGGTTTCGCAGGTAACGTGGAGTGTGCCGGCCTGTTATATTGAAGATAAACCACGCTACAGCTACCGTGGTCTGCACCTCGATGTGGGTCGCCACTTCTTTCCGGTGTCGTTCGTGAAGAAATACATCGACATGATTGCGCTGCACAAGATGAACACGTTTCACTGGCACCTGACCGAAGACCAGGGCTGGCGGATCGAAATTAAAAAGTACCCGAAGCTGACACAGCTGGGGTCGCAGCGTAACGAAACGATGGCCGGCCGTTATGGCGAAAACCGCTACGACGGTACCCCGTATGGCGGTTTTTATACGCAGGATGAAATCCGTGAGGTAGTACGCTACGCACAAGCAAAGTACGTAACGATTATTCCCGAAATTGAAATGCCGGGTCACTCAATGGCCGTTCTGACAGGTTATCCTGAACTGGGCAGCAGCGCCGATAAAATCGTGCCGGTGGCGACCAAATGGGGCGTTTTTGATGATGTGCTGTTCCCGCGCGAAGAAACGTTTACGTTTTTGCAGGATGTGCTGACGGAAGTGATGGATCTCTTTCCGGGCCAGTACATCCATATCGGCGGCGATGAGTGTCCGAAAAAGCAGTGGAAAGAAAGCCGGTTCTGCCAGGAGCTTATGAAGAAGGAAGGGCTGAAAGACGAACATGAACTTCAGAGCTATTTTATCCGCCGGATTGATCAGTTCATCACTGCCAAAGGCCGCCGGATGATTGGCTGGGACGAAATACTGGAAGGGGGCTTATCGCCGAATGCGACGGTAATGAGCTGGCGGGGCACCGAAGGCGGTATTGCTGCTGCTAAACAAAAGCACGACGCCATTATGACGCCGGGCGGTTTCTGCTACCTTGACCACTATCAGGCTGATGCAAAAACGCAGCCGATTGCCATCGGTGGTTTTACTACTGTGGAAAAAGCGTATTCGTATGAGCCGACACCGGCTGAACTGACACCGGATGAAGCAAAGCATATTATCGGTGTACAGGGTAACGTCTGGACTGAATATATGCGGACACCGGAGTACGTGGAGTATATGACGTTTCCGCGGGCAATTGCGCTGGCCGAAGTGGGCTGGACGGATAAGGACCGCAAAAATGTGGACGATTTTAAACAACGGCTGGAGCTGCACAAAAAACGATTGGACTATCTGAATCTGAACTATTTTGGTGCTCCGATCAACGGTAACTTCAACTACCAGTGGCCGAAAGAAACTGCTCAGAAAAAGTAGTAATACCCCAAATCATGAGTTAGGTTAAACAGTTTATTGAACAAATGTTAGTAATGGCGCGGCCCGACCGCGCCATTACTTTTTCCGGGGTATCAGAAAATGTTCTGTTTGGCGTCAACAGCCAGGATTGTCACAAAAAAAGTCCCGACAGCATGCTGTCGGGACTTTTTTTGTGAGAGGTATGTCGGACTCATTGCCCTGCATCGCCATCATTTCCGTTGCCGGTTGTATCCGGCGGCGCGGTCGGCGTTTCGGTTGGTTCCTGAATAATTAGCGAATCACCGGCGGCATCGAATGAGGTTGAATCGGTTTCCGAACTACGGTCATCGTCGGAATAACCGCAGTTGAGGTAATTTTTAGCAATCGTAAACGACGGTTTCGGGAACGGGCCCTGCAAATTCCTGAATTTCGGATCGGCAAAGACCTTTTCCAGGAAGGCGCCTACCAGCGGCAGGGCTGTTTTTGCCCCTTCGCCGAGATCGGTCGTCCGGAAGTGGATACTCCGGTCATCGCCGCCAACCCACGCACCGACAACCAGATCCCGCGATACGCCCACAAACCAGCCATCGGAGTTATTGGAGGTGGTACCGGTTTTGCCGCCCATTTCCAGATTATTCTTGAAAATATTGAACGACCATAGATTCTGTGACGTACCGCCCGGTTCCTGTAAACCGCCTTTCAGCATATGAATCATCAGGAAGGCCGACTCGGTACTGATCGCCCGTTTACGCTCTGGTGTAAAGGACTCAATCTCGTTGCCGTTGCGGTCTTCAATCCGCTGTACAATAATCGGTTCGGTATGTGTTCCTTCATTAACGAAGGTGCAATAAGCCGATACCAGTTCATACAGGGACACGTCGGAAGACCCCAGCCCGATCGACGGAACAGCCGCCAGCGGGCTCTTAATACCCAGCCGGTGTGCGTATTCAACAACCCGCTCCGGCCCCACGCGGTCGGTCAGCTGAGCCGTGATCGAGTTAATCGACCGTGCCATGGCCCGCCGCAGTGTCATGTTGGAATAGGAGAAGGAGCCGGTTGAGTTTTTCGGCCGCCAGACTTTCATCTCACCTTTCTCAACGTATTCTTTTTCAAACGGTTCGTCACGGATACGGTCGCACGGGCTCAGGTTCATGGTCGAATCGTCGATGGCCGTGGTGTAAACAAATGGCTTAAAGGTTGATCCCGGTTGCCGTTTGCCCTGCTTAACGTGGTCGTATTTAAAGTAATCGTAGTTCAGTCCACCGACCCAGGCACGGATGAAACCCGTATGCGGATCCATCGCCACCATACCCGCCTGCAAAAAGCGTTTGTAATAGGCAATGGAATCAAACGGCGTCATTTCTTCTTCTTTTTCGCCGTTCCAGTCAAAAACCTTCATTTTAAACTTCCTGACCTTCATGTAGTAATTCACCGAATCGGGGCTCTGCGGGAACCGGCGAACCAGCCCTTTATACCGGTCAGTACGTTTGGCAACCGAGTCGATAAAGCCCGGAATTTCGTTACCGTCTTCATCGGTCCATGGGTTGCGGCCTTTCCAGTGGTTATTAAACGTCCGCTGGAGCTGCTTCATTTTTTCGTCAACCGCGTCTTCGGCATACGACTGCATCCGCGAATCGACCGTCGTATAGATCTTCAGACCATCGGTGTAGAGGTCATAGCCGTTTTCCTTTCCCCATTTTTCGACATAATCGACCACCGCGTTTTTCAGGTAATTGGCAGGGCCTGCGTATGGGTTTTCGGGGGTGAAGTCAGTTTTCAGGGGCAGGGCGCTGATTGAGTCCGCCTGCTTTGCGGTCAGGAAACCATATTTAGCCATTTGTCCCAGTACCGTATTCCGGCGTTCGGTAGAGCGTTTCGGATTCCGCAGCGGGTTATAGGAGGTGGTTGCTTTCTGGAGGCCTACCAGCACGGCGCCTTCCTGAATGTTGAGGCTATCGGGTTGTTTATTGAAAAACGTCCGCGCGGCCGTTTTCAGTCCAAAGGAGTTGCTGCCAAAATCAACGGTATTGAAGTAATAGGTCAGAATTTCGTCTTTGGTAAAGGTCCGTTCCAGTTTAATGGCCATGAGCCATTCCTTCGACTTAATGATCAGTGTCCGGACAACCGGGATATACATCAATACGCCTTTTGACGCATTCCGGCGGGTTTTAAAGAGGTTTTTGGCCAGCTGCTGGGTAATAGTACTTCCACCCCCACGGTCACCGCCCGTAATCACCGAGAAAAATACACCGCCCAGCGCCCTGGTATCAATACCTGAATGTTTGTAAAACCGGACGTCTTCCGTCGCGATCAGCGCATTGATCAGGTGTTTCGGGATATTCTGGTAGGTAATGGGCGTACGGTTTTCGGTGTAGAATTTGCCGATCGGTACGCCGTCGAGCGTGTAGATTTCGGAAGACTGGTTTAGTTTCGGGTTTTGCAGATCTTCAAGGCTGGGCATGGAGCCGGTCAGCCACAGAAAATTGGTTTCTAATGTAAAAACGTAAAGGGCAATGGCGAGCATAAAAAAAACAAACCCTTTCCAGAGTTTACGCAGTGCCGGATAATAGGTAGCCTCCGTATCAATAAACCGGCCGATAAAGGCCCGTTTCTGTTCCTGAAAATGGTGATAGCGTCCGGCTACCGCATCAACCCGTTCCTGACCCAGGATCCGGACTGACAGTTTATAGAGTATTTGGCCTGCTCCATGCCAGATTCGGTGCCAAAACCGGCTGATCGCCTGACCAATAGCCCGAATCCGTTCCCAAAATGCAATCATCTGATTGACAGAAAAAAGTGAGTTTTTGTGGTACACCCGTCTGCCGTTCAGGCTGGATATAGTGCGGAGCCCGGAAGGACCGCTGCCTAGCAGGAGTGTATGTTCATTTAGTGCTTGTTCCGTTGCGCCGGAAAATCAGCGCGCCAACGGATCGCAAATATAACGGAAAAAAGCCCTTTTTTATACGCAAAAAACCGGCCCTTGCTGAGGCCGGTCATATAAAAAATGCGTAATGCAATGAATCTGTCCGATTGCTGAAAACCTTATTTTGACTCGAATTTCAGCGCAACACCATTCATGCAGTAGCGAAGTCCGGTTGGCTTCGGTCCGTCTTCAAAAACGTGACCCAGGTGTCCGCGGCATACACTGCATTCTACTTCAGTACGGACCATACCATAGCTGTGATCTGACTCTTCGGCAACCGCATTTTTGGCAATTGGCCGGAAGAAGCTGGGCCAGCCGGTACCTGACTCAAATTTGGCATCCGAGCTGAACAGCGGATTATGACAGCCCGCGCAGTAATAGACGCCTTTTTCCTTATTATGATTCAGCGGACTGGTGCCGGCACGCTCCGTACCTTTCTGGCGGAGCACAGTATACTGATCCGGGGTCAGGATCTTTTTCCATTCGGCGTCGGTTTTTACCACTTTCCGTGGCGGATCAGCCTGGTGGTCCTGATGGGCAACCGAGGCAGTCGCCTGCGGTTGCGAAAACACAAAAGCAAACAAAAGCCCGATCAGCATCAGGCAACCGGCAATCTGAAAAAGTGTTGTAGGTTTCATACCTGAAAAACGTTTTTTTAGCACAGAAAGTTTTAAACGACAGGGCAAGAAAAAAGACGCAGCTGTAGGGTAAACCACTTACAGTCTGCGTCTTAGATTATTGAGCCGGAACTTATGGCATCAACACGGTATCAATCGAGTGAATCACACCGTTCGACTGGTATACGTTCGCGATCTGCACAACCGACGAATTACCTTTTGAGTCGACAATAGTCAGGCCCTTATCCGTCATTTTCGCTGTCAGGGTTTCACCGTTAACGGTTTTCAGCTTCGTCATGCCTTTGCCGTCCTTAATCTTCGCCATCAATTCTTTCGAATCCAGTTTGCCTGGCACAACGTGGTAAGTCAGGATGCTGGTCAGCGTAGCTTTGTTCTCTGGTTTAACCAGGTTGTCAACCGTTCCGGCCGGCAGTTTGTTGAAAGCCGCGTTGGTTGGAGCAAATACCGTAAACGGACCCGGACCTTGCAGCGTTTCGACCAGCCCTGCTGCTTTCACAGCGGCTACCAGTGTTGTATGGTCTTTTGAATTAACAGCGTTTTCAACGATATTCTTGTTTGGATACATCGGGGCGCCACCAACAGTAACCGGTGACTGTGCCTGTGCACTGATTTGCAAACCGGCTGCGATTACGATGGCAGCCACTGCTTTTTTCACGAATTCCATAAATGAAATAGTCTTTTAGATTTTTAGATGTTTGACAGTCGCCGATGTCTAATCAGGCGCTTTCGGGAATATATACGCGCTGTCTAAGCAAATGGTTTTCGAAAGGCCTTAAGTTTTTATGCAGGCAGATGCGCCTTCAGGTAAGCAATCAATACATCAAGCCCTTTTTTATAGTGGATGTTGTTTGGTACAACTAAGTCAGCTTCAGCTTTATACGGTTTGATGTACTGCTGGTAAGTAGGCCGTACGTGGTACTTCCACCGGTATAAAACATCGTCCAGATCATACCCGCGTTCTTCAAAATCCCGCTTGATCCGGCGGTCAAGTTTAACCTGATTTTTAACCGAAATAAACACTTTCAGGTCCAGCAGGTCGGCAATTTCCTTGAAGTGAAACACGAAAATCCCCTCCACGACAATGATCGGAGCCGGCCGGAAAGTCAGGATCTGCGGAATGACATTTGGTTTGTTGAAGGTGTATTCTAACTGCTCCACGATATGCCCCGCCCGCAGTTGCTGGATGTGCTGAGCATACCGGTGATGATCAATTGTTTCCGGCAAATCAAAGTTATGAACACCATTTTCGTCGACCTGGATGCTGTTCAGGTCGCGGTAATAATTATCCTGAGAAATCAGACAGATTTGATCTTCGCTAAACGCACTCATCAAATCCCGCAAAAACGATGTTTTGCCAGATGCGCTGCCGCCGGTAATTCCGACAATAAACGGTTTGGTTATCATGGCGCAAAGATAAATACCGGAACTGAGTCCGTGCAGCAGGCTGTAAAAAAAGTAGGGGAATGGTTTGCTCAACCAGTCCCCTCACTATGCATCTACCGGCGGTTCTAACTCCAGTCGCGGTCCCACGAATCCTTGGTGTTCCAGACGTCGGTCGGCGCAAACCAGGTTCCGTCTTTTTTGAGGAATCGTTTGGCTGCTTCTTCGTTCAGGTCCACACCGAGGCCCGGCCGGTCGGGTACTTTCACGAATCCGTTCTGCGCAATCGGTTTCAGGCCGGTAACAATATCCTCCCAGCCATCAACATCAACGCCGTGGTGTTCGAGGGCCACAAAGTTTTCGGTAGCCGCTGCACAGTGGACATTGGCCATCATACAAATCGGTGATCCGGCAAAGTGCATCGCCATCGGAATGCCTTTATCTTCGGCATAGTCGCCGATTTTTTTGGTTTCCAGCAAGCCACCCGACGAGGCCAGGTCAGGGTGAATCATATCGACGGCACCCGCATCGATGAGCTTAATAAATTCTTCCTTTAGGTAAATATCTTCGCCTGTCAGGGTAGGCGTCTCAATCGCGTCGGAAATCTGTTTCCACTGATCGGTGTAGAACCACGGCACCAGGTCTTCCAGCCACGCGAGCCGGAACGGTTCCATCGCCTTACCGATCTGAATGGCCGTATTGACATCGAAATGCCCGAAGTGGTCGGCCGACATCGGGGTGTCATACCCTACGATGTCACGGACCCGGCCGACGTGGTTAACCAGTTTGTCAATCCCTTTTTTCGTTACCTGTACGCGGGTAAACGGGTGTTTGGTCATGCCGTAATTCCCTGCTTTCATCTGTTTGCTGTTGCCGTACTGATTTTTTACATCCCAGACATCGGCACCGACCAGCATGCCCGGTTCGCCGGCCAGCATCCCGATCCCGAAGTCCATTTTCAGGAAGGTGAACCCCTGCGCTTTCCGTTTTTTCATATTTTCGGCAAACTCTTCGTAGGTTTTTCCTTCGGGTGTATCGGCATACAGACGGACTTCATCGCGGTACTTACCGCCCAGCAGCTGGTAGGCCGGTACGTTATAGGCTTTGCCTGCCAGGTCCCACAGGGCCATTTCTACCCCGCAAACCCCGCCGGCGGCCCGCCCGTGGTTGCCGAACTGTTTAAGCTGCTTAAACAGCTGTTCGACATTACACGGGTTTTTACCCAGCAGCCGGCTCTTGAGCATCAAGGCGTAATTGGCACTTGCGCCGTCACGGACTTCGCCCCAGCCGACGATACCCTGATTGGTATCAATCCGGATAATCGGGCTGGTAAACGGAACCCCCTGAAGCACGGCGATACGCATATCAGTAATTTTCAGGTCAGCTGGTTTGGACGCCCGGTTTACTTTCTGGGTGGTGTATTCGAGTTCCCGCTCGGTCTGGCCGTCGAACATCATCCCCAGCGACAAACCGCCCAGCGCCGAGTTGCGCAGGAAGGTGCGCCGGTCACCGGACGAAGGTGCCGGGGAGGCTGGATGTTTTGCCCAGTCAGGTAGTTTCAGCCGGTCTAAAATAGTTTTCATGAACAGATAAGGATTTAGGTTTTCTACGTCTCTATAAGTCATTATTGGTCAGTATTTTACTTATTTCAATGTCTTTTATGATTAAATCCTAAATCTTTACTCATGAAAAAAAGTACGCTGCTTGTTTCTTTACTTACCTTGCTGGCTATCAGTGCGAAGGCGCAGATCCAGATGACAAAAGAGCAAATCCTGTTTTACACGGCCGAATGGAAAGGCGAGCGCATGGCCGACGGCCGGCCAAAGGTGTCTGATAATCTCCTGAAACGCCTTAAAAATATTTCGCTGGAGGAAGCATGGGGTATTATGCGGAAGGACGGTTACAACAGTCAGTTTGAGGGAAACTGGCAGATTATCCGGCCGGAAAAGCCAATGGTCGGCCGTGTTCTGACGGCACAGTATATGCCGAGCCGGCCGGATATGGAAAAGCCGATTAAGGAAAAAGGAAAGGCTGAAGGCCGCAAGGGCAATACAAACTCATGGCCGATTGACCTGTTGCAGGAAAACGACGTGTATGTGGCCGACGGAATGGGGAAAATTGTCTGGGGAACCCTCATCGGCGATAACCTGGGAAACTCCATTTATGCAAAATCCAAAACCGGGGTGATTTTTGACGGCAGCGTGCGCGATCTCGAAGGGCTGGAAGAAATCGAAGGATTCAACGGCTGGGTGCGTGGTTTTGATCCGTCGTATATTCAGGATATGACGATGACCTGCATCAACTGTCCGGTCCGGATCGGCCGCGCGGTTGCGATGCCGGGTGATGTGGTACTGGCCAAAAAAGAAGGGATTATCTTTATTCCCGCCCATCTGGCCGAGAAGGTAATTCTGGAGTCAGAGTTTGTATCGTTGCAGGATAAATTCGGGCATCAGATGCTGCGCGAAGGGA
Source organism: uncultured Arsenicibacter sp. (assembly GCF_945952095.1). Taxonomy (GTDB): domain Bacteria; phylum Bacteroidota; class Bacteroidia; order Cytophagales; family Spirosomataceae; genus Arsenicibacter. The sequence goes on from NZ_CAMFHL010000003.1 coordinate 28,562, forward strand.
AATATACACCGGGGCAGATTGATCAGCAGTGGACTGCTGAAATCAAGCAGGATTTTATCAAGTGGATTGATCAGAATCCGGCAAAGGTGCCGATGCCCCGCGCCGATCTGGATAAACTGCTGAAAAGCAAAAACTGGTAAATTGTTATAAAAAAAGGCCCCGTACGGGGCCTTTTTTATTACGAAGCTTTTATCGGGGTCATAGCAATTAGTGCTTCCAGATGCGGTGTCGGACTACCGCCCCGCTGCTCAATCGTGATGGCAAAGGCATCTACCGATCCTTTATCAATCGCATGCAGCGAATGGATACCGGTAACCGGGTCAAAGACACCCGCATCAAACGGTTTTCCGCCTTTCAGCGTCCAGAGCTGGTATTGCTGGGACGAAGGCAGAGCCGGCAGCGATGTAATATCCAGCGCCAGCTGCCCGGTTTGCTGATTCCAGTAAACGGCAAGGTTTCCGTCCGGTGCTTTGTCATTGCCTTTCAGCTGAATGATTCTGGTACCTGGCTGCCGGAGCAGGGCCATTACCTGATCCGTACCTGACCGTTGCGATTTAAGTGCATTTATATCCTGTTGCAGCGACGAGTTTGTGCTTCTGAGTGATGCCAGTGCCTGCTGATTATCGCGTAATCTGGTGATCAGAAAAAACGAAAACGCAAGTAATACTAAGCCGACAGAGGCGGCTGCAATCCAGGTGATATTATAAATCGGCCTTGTGTCCGGCATCGGAAGCACTTTGGCTTCCGGTTTTGCCTGTCCGTCAACCGGAGTTATTTCGGCAACGCCAAACGAAAGCTGACTCATAATCCGGTCGCGCAGAGCCGCAGGGGGCTCAACGCTGACAGACATGGCATATCCTTCTAATGCCAATGCCAGCTGATCTAGTTCCTGTTTAATTTCAGGGTAAATGGAAGAAAGACATTCTACCTCCCGGCGCTCCTGATCACTGGCTGCACCGAGTATGTAGGCTTCTAACGTCCCTGAAGCGATGTATTCCGCAACATTCATGAATGAAATAGCTGTTTCAGTTCTTGTAAGGCGGCCCTGATTCGTGTTTTAACGGTACCTAACGGCAGATTCAGCGTTTCGGCTGCTTCTTCGTGTGTATACCCCTTAAAGTATACCAAGTCAATTAATTCCTTCCTTTCGGGCCTTAATTGATCAACAACATCCTGAACGCCAATGTGATCCGGATTAACAGGCGGGGTGTTGTGCTGACCATCTACGATATATACGTTTTCTTCGTCAGTTCGGATTGCTTTGGTTGGATTTGGCCGGTGAGCTGCCTTGCTGGCACGTATGCTATCAATAGCTGTGTTGCGGGTAATATTTAACAACCAGGTGAATAAACGCCCTTTGCCGGCGTCATAAGCGTCCAGATTATTCCAGATTTTTATAAATGCTTCCTGCAATAAATCTTCAGCCTGCTCTTCCTCTTGTACTATTTTAAGAAGTACACCGTAAAGAGCTGCTGAATATTGATCGTAAAGCCACTGAAATGCCTGTTGATCGCGCCGGTTAAGCTTTTCGATCAATACGCTTTCAGATACAAAGGGCTGTATGCGTTTCACTGTTTAGCTGTATAGTTTTCAGTCAAATATATTAAAAAACACATCTAAGCAATACACAAACCCGGATCTTCCTGTAATTTTTGTGAGGAATAGGCTCATTCACTGGCAAATAGTTTGTTATGACGCTATTTACCAGTGAATTGCGTTTACTAAAGCTAAAAAGATGCTGCTGGTAAGTATGTACTAATTTAAGAAGCGGTGCAATATGGCATGATAATCGCACCGGTAAAAAGTTTACGTATTCTTATTTAAAGGTTCATTTGCCTTTTACAGGACTTAGTACAGCTGTGATTCCGTGCACAATTCCGTTGGCCTGCCGTTCGTCCGGTGTGTCAATCATTGCCGTTTTGCCGGATTCGTCGAGTAGGATTATTTTATTATTTCCGGAAAGCTGCGCCGTTAAGATACGTCCGTCCAGCGTTTTTAACTGCGCTTTTCCCTGACCGGCCTTAATTTGCCGCATCAGCTCTTTGGCGTCCAGCGTACCGGCAACTACGTGATACCGGAGTGTCCGGGTGAGCACATCGCGGTTTTCTCCTTCCAGCATTGTATTCTGGGTTTGAACCGGCAGTTTCTTAAACGCAGCATTCGACGGGGCAAACAGTGTATAAGGCCCCGCACCTTTTAAGGTCTGATCGAGGTTAACGGCTTGTAAGGCGTTTTGCAGCGTTGTATAATCAGGTTGCGAACTGGTAAAGTCGCCGACTGTTGCGCGCGGGGAGGCTACGTCAATCGGAACAGTTGGTGCCGTCGTTACGGCCTTGTTGATGGCCTGACCAGTGCCGGTAGCTGCCCGTTTGGTTAAATCGGGACTTTCTGCACTTTTGGTGGCTGCTGATTCAGCAGTCATAGCCGGTGTCGTGACCGGTGTGGCATTAACACCGGTTGGCGGAGCGGTAACCTGCTGACTGTTATAATTCGACACATTGCTGTTGTTCATCATATTGCCGCTGTTAACCGATTCCTGCCGGTACGAAGCATCCTGATTCTGAACCGCACCTGCTTCCATGGATTTATTTACGTGCTGGCCGGCAGGCGCAGAAGGCGGATTTACAGGGGCATAACCAGCCGTTGTACGGTCTGACTGCATCCGGCTGTTCGTATCCGTCCGGCGTTGCATCCGGCGTTCGTCACGTTCCCGTCTGCGCACGGCTTTTTTCTCCTGCCAGCTTTGTTTTTTGTCTGCCGGAGCGGCTGTGGTTTCCTGACTGAGCTGACTTTCAGGGATAATCTGTGCGTATAAGGACTGGCTGGCCAGCAGCAAGCCGCCGCTGAGTAGGCCTGATAGAATGATACGTTTCATAGCGTTGAGTAGCTGATTGTACAGCGTAGTATTGTTGTTAATACAAAAAAAGAGTGTAATCCGGTACGTACCGAACTACACTCTTTAAAACCGGTCGACTAAGTAAATGTTTCCGGCCGTGCTAAATCTGCACTATAATTTCATCGTCAGCGCTATCCGCTTACGGGCCATATCCACTTCTGTAACCTTTACCTGTACTTTCTGATGAACCCGAACCACTTCACGCGGGTCTTTGACAAACTGGTGCGATAACTGCGAGATGTGCACCAGACCGTCCTGCTTCACGCCAATGTCTACGAATGCCCCGAAAGCGGTCACGTTGGTCACGACGCCGCTCAGTACCATACCTTCATGGAGATCTTCCATGGTCCGGATGCGGGCGTCGTATTCAAAATCAGACAGCGGTTCGCGCGGGTCACGGCCGGGTTTCTCAAGTTCGGCCAGAATGTCGCGCAGGGTCGGTAAGCCGATTGTCTGCGTTACATAACGCTCCGGCTTAATCTGTTTCCGCAGGTCGGGACGTTTGATCAGGTCGGCCACCGTAGTATTCAGATCACCGGCCATTTTTTCCACCACGGCATAACTTTCCGGGTGAACCGCACTGTTGTCGAGCGGATTACGGGCACCGTCGATCCGTAAGAAACCGGCACATTGCTCATAGGCTTTCGGGCCGAGGCGCGGCACTTTTTTCAGTTGATCGCGGGAGGAGAACGGTCCGTTCTGGGCGCGGAACTGCACAATGTTATTCGCCAGTTGCGGGCCGAGCCCCGACACATAACGCAGCAGGTGCGCACTGGCAGTGTTCAGGGATACACCAACCTGGTTCACGCAGCTTTCAACAATGCCGTCGAGGCTTTTCTTCAGATCACCCTGATCGACATCGTGCTGGTACTGGCCGACACCGATGGATTTCGGGTCAATTTTGACCAGTTCGGCCAGCGGGTCCATAAGCCGGCGACCAATCGAAACCGCACCCCGCACCGTCACGTCCTTATCCGGAAATTCTTCGCGGGCCACGTCGGAGGCCGAATAGACCGAAGCACCCTGCTCACTTACCACAAAAATCGAAACCGTGTGGGAGAACGTCAGGCTGCGGACAAAATCTTCGGTTTCGCGGCCGGCCGTACCGTTCCCGATGGCAATGGCTTCAATATGATGCTGTTGTACCAGCTTCAGGACCGTAAACGTCGCCTGCTGCTTAGCCGAATCGGACATGAACAGGTGAATGACGGTATCGGTCAGGAGGTTGCCCTGAGCATCGAGCACCACAACCTTACAGCCGGTCCGGTAGCCCGGGTCGATGGCCAGTACGCGTTTCTGGCCAAGGGGCGAACTCAGCAGCAGCTGCCGCAGGTTATCGGCAAAAATCCGGATTGCTTCCTGATCGGCCTTTTGCTTCGACAGGTTGTCGAATTCCGTTTCAATCGATGGTTTCAGTAACCGTTTATAGCCATCGCGCACAGCCAGCTCGACCTGATCCTGACAGGCGGGGGTGGCGCGGAACGACACGAACTGGCGTTGCAGGCGCTCAACGGCCGCGTCTTCATCCGGACTGATGCTGACCGATAGAAACCCTTCGGCTTCTCCCCGCCGGATGGCCAGCAGCCGGTGCGACGGCACGCGCCGCAGCGGTTCGGCAAAATCAAAGTAATCCTTGAACTTGACGCCCTCGGTTTCCTTGTTTTTTTTGACAACGGCGCGGATAATGGCTTCCCGTTCGAAAATGTTCCGGATCCGCTGGCGGGCGTCGGTATCTTCGCTGACCCGTTCCGCCAGAATGTCGCGGGCGCCTTGTAAGGCATCGGCCACCGTCGGGACGGCATCGCTCAGATAGCGTTCGGCTACCCGTTCCGGATCCCGTTCCTTCTGGTCAAAAAGCAGGTTGGCGAGTGGTTCCAGCCCCCGTTCGATGGCAATGGTGGCGCGGGTTTTCCGCTTCGGTTTATACGGCAGATAAAGGTCTTCCAGATCGGTGAGGGTATCGGCCGCTTCAATTTTTTTCTGTAGTTCGGGCGTCAGTTTACCCTGTTCACTAATCGATTTCAGGATGGCTTCCCGACGTTTGTCGAGTTCCTGAAGTTTTTGGTATGTATCGCGGATGGCCGAGATCTGAACCTCGTCCAGTTGATTGGTCGCTTCTTTCCGGTAGCGGGCAATAAACGGTACGGTAGCCCCGCCGTCGAGCAGCTGAATCGTGTTCGCAACCTGCCGGCTATTCAGGTTCAGTAGACCGGCAATGCGGTGATCATACGTTTGGGTCATGAAAATTTAGTAAAGCAATCAAAACGCAAAAAAAGCCGGTTCCGTGGTTCAGGGCAACTTTTTTTGTGTTTGTGTCGCAATTAGGCCAAAATAAAAATCGCCGGTGTTGGCCGGCGATTTGCAATTATATCTGTATCAGGATTAAGCAATCCGCAGGCTGCTGAAGCGTTGTTGCAGCAGGTAGTAGCCACCGAACAGGACAGTGCTGAAAACCAGATCGCCGCACACACCATTCAGGAAAAACGACTGCCCGTTGTAGAAGGCCAGACCAGCAGTGTAGCAGGTAAACAGGCCCTGCATGTCCTGGGTATAGTAGGTTGAACCATACCAGACGGCAAAGTTAGTGATCAGGAAAAACAGCACCGATGAGGCGATCGCTGAGGCAGCCACGCGGCCGGCAGTCGGGCGGCGCAGGGCGACCATGCCGATCACCCAGGTCAGGGCAAAGCTAACGTACACCGAAAGCATATTGCCGTGGAAACCGATCAGGGCATCGCTCAGCAACATGGCCAGCATCGGAATGATCAGCCCTAACCACTTTTTCTCAAACTTAACGGCACCAAAAAGCGCCATGGCAGCAATTGGTGTGAAGTTTGGCCAGTGTGGTAATAACCGGAATAAGGCGGCTAATAAAACAATGGATGTTACGGTTGTCAGGCGAATGCTTATTGGTTTCATGTTACAATGTTCAGAATACGTCTTGCAAAGATATTGCATTTTTTAATAGGCGGAACGCAAAATAAACCGACAAGGCTGACAAAGATTGTACTGTTGCGACGGAGTTTTCACCGGATTGGCGGATCCCGTCTATTTATCAGGCCGGTTGCTACCGGTAAATACCTATACCGAAACCCAGAGGAAAGACACAAAAGAGATGTACAGAAAGGCTTCTGCAATCTGCTGCGCGGCCCCGATACCCGTTACCGGATCAGCTCCTGCCGGCAGCCGGCGATACCAGCGGGCAATGCCAAACCGCACGCCTGAGAGCGGAAGCAGGAAAAGACCATAAATCCAGAGTCCACTGTAGAGTACCAAGCCAATCAGGGGGACAAGCGCCAGCAGTCCGGCCACGACGAGGTTAGCACCGGACAATTCCGTGATGCGGTTGGGGGACGGTAGGGTAAGCGCCAGAAAGCGGCTGAGACTGTGAACAACCAGCAGTTGCAGGGCCATGTCCCATGAAAAGACGCGCACCGTCAGCATGGTGTGCAGGGTGACCAGCTTAATGGCTAACAGCCCCGTCAGGGCTACAATGCCGTTGGCGGTCAGGCTACTGCCGGGCGAGCCGGATTGGCTGATAACGGTCGTAAATGAGGCTTCGGCCCGGGCGCGGCTAAGCCAGACACTGACCAGCAGGCTGACCAGCACCGCCAGTTCATTCGGAAACAGAAACTGACCTGCCCAAAAAACGGCAGCGGCGATACCGCCGGTAAGCCAGCCGGCAAGGGGATATAAAAGGGCTTGTTTACTGGTTTGCGGGGCTAAAAACAATGTTCTCATAAATAGCCGAAAGGGGCAGCGAGAGCGCTATGTGTTCCAGAAAGAGCACCTGATCGGGCCGATCAAATACTTCATATTTCCAGAAATGAACATTCCGGCTATATAGTTCAATGTGGTACTCATATTGGGAAATGAGCAGGTAATGCATCAGCGACGGCATCCGCTGGTACTGCTGCCATTTAAAGCTGCGGTCATGGTCGGTCGTTGATCTGGACAATACCTCGACAATGAGCGTTGGCTGCTTTACAACAAACCGTGCCTGTAAGTCGTCGGGGTGGCAGGTCAGCATGATATCGGGATAGGGGTAATAGACATCCCGGATTACTTCCAGTTTGACACTTTCTGAGAAGGTACGGCATCCCTGCGGCGCAAAGGTATCTTTGATTATGCGCTTTGTGTTATCAACAATGTCGTTGTGGTTCAGCGACGTGCCGGCCATGGCGAAAACTTCGCCTCTATAAAATTCATGGCGGACCTCACTGGTTTCTTCCAGAGCAAAGTACTCACTTGTGGAGAGACGTTTTTCGTACCGGGTTGATTGCATGATATTGAGGTTTCAAATCTGAAAGCTTTTCTGCTCCGCTTCAGACGTTATTCCTACCGGTGATTTCCGGACAACTTTAATTAAATGGTATTACACCACATAGGCACATAGAAAAACAAAGATACCTTACCTTTTATGTGATCGATGTACCTATGCGGTGTACGTATGTAACGATTGATATCGTTTGCTCAGTTAACCAATCGTCGGTGTATCGAGTTCGGCGAGGGAGGCGAGGATTTCCTCCTGCGTGACTTCGTGCTCAACCAGTTTACCGGACAGGTACTGGTCATAGGCCGCCATGTCGAAGTGGCCGTGGCCGCACAGGTTAAACAGAATAGTTTTGCTCTTGCCTTCCTCTTTGGCAATCTCTGCTTCCCGGATAGCAGTCGCAATCGCGTGAGTGGCTTCCGGCGCCGGGATAATGCCCTCGGCACGGGCAAACTTAATGCCGGCGTCGAAGCATTCGAGCTGTTTAAGCGCCTGGGCCTCAATGAGACCATCGTTCAGCAGCTGACTCACAATGGCCCCGGCTCCGTGGTAGCGAAGGCCACCGGCATGGATCGGTGCCGGGATAAAGTTATGGCCCAGCGTGTACATCGGCAGGAGCGGGGTCATGCCGACAGTATCGCCCAGATCGTAGCGAAAGACACCACGGGTTAGTTTCGGGCAGGAGGCCGGCTCGGCCGCAATGCAGCGGACGTTGCCCTTGCCTTCGAGATTATACCGCAGAAACGGGAACGCAATACCCGCAAAGTTGGAGCCGCCACCGAAGGGAGCCACGACAATATCGGGGAAGTCGCCGGCCTGCTCCAGCTGTTTGATGGATTCCAGACCAATCACGGTCTGGTGCATCAACACGTGGTTCAGTACCGAGCCGAGGGCGTATTTTGTGTTGTCGTCCTGCATGGCCAGTTCAACGGCCTCCGAAATGGCAATGCCCAGGCTGCCCGGCGAATCAGGGTCCTGCGACAGAATTTTCCGGCCGGATTCGGTACGGGTAGACGGCGACGGGTAAACGGTTGCCCCCCACGTGTTCATCATCATTTTCCGGTAAGGCTTGCCTTCGTAGCTGGCCTTAACCATGTAGACTTCACACTCAATGCCGAACAGCTGGCAGGCAAAGCTCAGGGCGCTTCCCCACTGACCGGCGCCGGTTTCGGTCGTAATCCGTTTCACGCCTTCCTGCTTGTTGTAGTACGCCTGCGGGATGGCGGTGTTCGGCTTGTGCGACCCGGCGGGACTTACCCCTTCGTATTTATAGTAGATTTTAGCGGGCGTATCCAGCATTTTCTCCAGCCCGTATGCCCGGAACAGCGGGGTTGGCCGCCAGATTTTGTACATCTCCCGGACTTCATCGGGGATCGATACCCACTTATCACCGGATACTTCCTGCTTGATAAGCTCCATCGGGAACAGCGGCATCAGCATCTCGGGGCCAATCGGCTCTTTGGTGCCCGGATGTAGCGGCGGCAGTGGTTTGTTGGGCATATCGGCCACGATGTTGTACCACTGTTCAGGGATTTCGGCTTCAGACAAGGTGTATTTTTTCTGTGCCATTCGGTTTACTGGTTTAAGGGTAATAGTTTCGTTTTCCGATCCGGACGGGTGTCGGATCCTGCGGCCCAATTTACCAATAAACCCGACTCAGAGAATGCAAATCAGAGAAATATCAGCAGCCGACACCTATGCGCTTCGTCATCCGGTACTATGCCCCGACCAACCGATTGATTTTGTGAAAGTTCCGGACGATGCAGCCGGACGGCATTACGGTGCGTTTCTGAACGATACTTTAGTTGCTGTGATCTCACTTTTTCTGCAAAACGGCGAAGCCCGGTTCCGCAAGTTTGCCACCCATCCGGATCAGCAGGGCAACGGCATCGGCACGGCCCTGCTGAATCACGTTTTCACTGAAGCGCGCCGCCTGGGCGCACACCGGATCTGGTGCGATGCCCGGCTGTCGGCGGCCGCTTTTTACCGCCGGTTCGGCATGCAGCCAGCGGGTGATGTGTTCTGTAAAGGTCCGGTTCCGTATGTAAAATACGTGCTGGATTTGTAACGGGTATGTGACGTTATACTCAGAAAACCGAACCAAACAACCGGCAGGCAGTTAGAGGAATAAATAATGGATAATGTGAAATGAATAATGTAAAACGAAGCACCAACCATCGGGCTTTTGACGACACACATTATTCATTGTTCATTTAAATTTTCGCTCAATGGATATGAAAAAATACCTGCTGATGGCAATGCCTTTGGCTGCCCTGTTAACCGCTTGCGGCGGGAAAAAGAACAGCGAGACAACCAGCGACTCTACCGCTACAACCGCCTGGACGCCCGAAGCACCGCAGCTGCCAGCCCCCGACGAATCAAAATCGCAGAAGAAATTCAGTAATGTAATCGGCTGGCCGGAGGGTAAAACACCGGTGGCGCCGGAAGGCTTTGTGGTCACCGAATACGCCCGCGATCTGGTGAATCCGCGCTGGATGTACGTGGCGCCCAACGGCGATGTACTGGTTGCAGAAGCCAATACGGAGCAGAAAGGCCTGAAAAAAATCGGATCGGTGTTGTCGGGTAAGGCGAACTCGCAGCGGCTGGGGGCAAGCGCTAACCGCATTACCTTGTTCCGGGATACCAACAAGGATGGCAAGCCGGATACAAAAACAACGTTTCTGGAGGGGCTGAACCAGCCGTTCGGGATGCTGATTGTGGGGAATACCTTTTATGTTGCCAATACCGACGGGCTCATGAGTTACCCGTATCAGGAAGGGCAGACCAAAATCACCGGGGCCGGTAAGAAAATACTGGAGCTGCCGGCGGGCGGTTATAACAACCACTGGACACGCAATTTGATTGCTAATGCCGATGGCAGCAAGATTTACATCTCGGTCGGATCGGGCAGTAATGTGGCCGAACACGGGATGGATAACGAAGTACGGCGGGCGGCTATTCTGGAAATTAACCCCGACGGGACCGGCGAGCGGATTTATGCCAGCGGCCTGCGTAATCCGGTGGGCATGGACTGGTATCCGGGCAGTAAAACGTTATATACGGCTGTTAATGAACGCGATGAACTTGGCGACGAACTGGTGCCGGACTACCTGACCAGCGTGAAAGACGGCGCATTCTATGGCTGGCCGTATTCGTATTATGGTCAACATGAAGACCCGCGCCGTAAAGGCGAACGCCCTGACCTGGTCAAAAAAGCACTCTTGCCGGATGTACCGCTGGGATCCCACACGGCTTCACTGGGGCTGGCTTTTTACGATCAGAACGCGTTTCCGGCCAAGTACCATAATGCCGCATTTATCGGTCAGCACGGCTCCTGGAACCGGAGCGCGCTGGTTGGCTATAAGGTCGTTGCCGTTCCGTTTGTGGACGGCCATCCGAATGGCAAACCCGAAGATTTTCTGACCGGATTTGTAGCCAATGATAAAGATGTCTATGGCCGGCCGGTTGGTGTAACGGTTATGCCCGACGGGTCGATGCTGGTGGCCGATGATTCGGGGAACCGTATCTGGCGCGTAGCGGCTGCCAAATAAGCCGGTAATAAGGCAACAATGCAGAAACGGGGTCAGGCGATCCCGTTTTTTTTATGCATACCGGCGGGATAACCACCAGTAGCCCGTGGCTGAAACCAGGCACAACCCCATCATAACCGTCCACAACAGACCAAAACCTGCCGTTGTCACAATCAGCGAGCCAAGGGCGGGACTCGTCACCTGCGCCAGTGCAAACGCCATCGAGTGCAGGGCCAGGTATTGTCCCCGCGTCTGCGGCGTCGACCGGCTGACGGCAAAGGATTGCAGAAAGGGGTGGGTCAGCATTTCGCCGAATGTGGTAATGATCGTAAACACCAGCGCAATGCCTGCCAGCGGGGTAATCAGCAGGACAAGGTAAGAGAACCCGGTCAGCAGTACGCCGGTGCAGATAATCAGGGTTTTATGATGTGCGAACTTTTGTTCAATCGTGTAAACCAGCGCCATCTCAATAATCACGATCAGGATGCCGTTCAGGGCCAGCAGCATGCCGATCTGTGATTCATCCAGCAGGAGCTTTTCCTTAAAATACAGCGGAATCAGGCTGAACAGCAGCAGAAACGAAATGGCGTAAAGTAAGGTACAGCCGGTGAAACCCAGAAAATAGCGGTCTTTGTAGGGCGATTGGGCCGGACTCACCTCAGTTGTAGCCGTGGCATGTTTAGTGCCGGTCGCTATACGGGCAGGTGGAGGCAGGAAAAAACGCAGTACGGCCGCTGCGGCAATGCAGGTGAATCCATCGGCCCAGAACAACAGGCTGTAGTCGATGCTGGCCAGGTAACCGCCGAGTCCGCCGCCGACCGACCAGCCCAGGTTAATCGCCAGCCGGTTCAGCGAGTAGGCCCGCGTCCGGTTATCGGCATGGCTGTAATGGGCAATGGCCGCCGAATTGGCCGGCCGGAAGGTATCGCCGAGCAGCGTAAAAATAAAGGCACTGGCACAGATGGCGTAAAAGTTGCTGACATACTGGAGGCCCAGCAGAAAAACGCCGCCCGCAAACAGACTGATTAACTGCACATAGTAAAAGCCGAACCGATCCGTGAGCTTACCGCCCAGAAACGTGCCGACAAAGGCACCGGTACCATACACGGCCATGACCACCCCCGCCTGTGAAACCGAAAAATGCAGGTGCTGTGTCAGGTACAGCGTCAGGTAAGGCAGAACCATAGTGCCGCAGCGGTTGATAAGCATAACCCCTGACAAAAGCCAGACAGACGGTGCCAATCCTGTATAAGCGTTGCGGTAGAGACGTAATGTGCGGGCAATCATGCCGCAAAGGTCGGTTTTTCAGCGACAATCCAAAACACCCCGTCCCGTCCAATCGTCACAAAACCGCCCGTCTGGTTATCGGTAAATTGGAATTAAACAAATACAATGTATTGCAAAGAATAGATACAAAATTAGTTTCGCCGGTCCTGTTGCTTCACATTCGCTTAATACGTAAATCGCATAACAACACATCAGGTTGTGCTAATCTATCTTTATTGTTATACCTATGACAAACAAGTACTTACCTTGTTACAGGCCCGTACAATGGCTCATGGCGTTACTGCTGCCATTGTTAGTATCAGGCCAGTTGTGGGCGCAAACCCAGCGCACCACGTTTAAAGGACGCGTTACCGACAGGAACGGGCAGGGAATCCCAGGAGTCACGGTACAGGTTCAGGGCACCTCGCTCGGTACAGCTTCGGATGCAGACGGGAATTATTCATTTGCCGGTGCAGTACCGGCCGGTCAGGCAACACTTGTGTTCAGTGCCGTTGGCTATGCACCGAAGAAACAGAGTGTGGCGATTGGCAGCGCCGAGACCATTACGACTGATGTCAGTCTGGGCGAAGATGTTATGAATCTGGATGAGGTGGTGGTAACGGGATCAACGATTCAGACGACACGCCGGGAGCTTGGTAATGCGATCAGCACGATCAAGGGACAGGATCTGACGCAGTCGGGGTCGGCAGGGTTGCTGAACTCACTGCAGGGCAAAGTGCCGGGTGCACAGATTACCCAGAACTCGGGTGATCCGGCCGGTGCGCTGTCGGTGCGGTTGCGCGGGATCAAGTCGCTGATTGGGTCGTCGGACCCGCTGTATGTAATCGACGGGGTCATTGTCAGCAATGCCAGCGTAAACGTGTCACAGATTGCACTGGCCAACGACATCGGACAGGCCAACCCGGGCCAGAACCGGCTCGCCGACCTGAACCCGAATGATATCGAAAGCATCAATGTCATCAACGGGGCGGCGGCCGCTGCTCAGTACGGGTCGCGGGCGGCCAACGGCGTCGTGCTGATTACGACCAAACGGGGGCAGACCGGGGCACCGAAAGTGTCGGTTTCGTTTGGCTTTAACATCAACGAACTCCGGAAGAGCGTCCCGATCAATACCTATGGCAAACAGTTCGGTACTGCGGCCCTGCGTCTGCATACCATTGGTGCAGCAACGGCCGGCGGCGCGGTAACAACGACGGCGTTTTACCGTGATGGACAGCCGACTAACCTGGCGACCAACCTGGTTGACGTAACCCGCTACAATTACTTCGACCAGATTTTCCGGACCGGCTATGGCACGGATGATGCCGTGTCGGTGTCGGGAGGCCGCGACAATACCCAGTATTTCGTCTCGTTCAACTACCTGAAAAACGAAGGGATCATCAAAGGCACGGATTTTACCCGCTACAACCTGCGGGCACGGGTCGATCAGCGGCTGGCAACGTGGGCCAAGCTGTCTGCGGGGCTGAGCTATGCCAACAGCTTCTCGAACGAAAAGGCCAACGGCAACGTATTCTACAGTCCGATCAACGCGGTAAACATCACCAATAACCTCTGGGATCTTACCCAGCGGGATGCTTCGGGCAACCTGAAAGCCGTTGAACCAACGCGGGTAAATCCGCTCTCGACGATTGAAGACATGAAGTTTACCCAGGCCGTGAACCGGACCATCAGCGATGTACAGCTGAACCTGACACCGGTCAAGGGTCTTAGCATCGATTATATTCTGGGTGTAGATACCTACGGGCAGGTTGGTAAAAGTTATATCCGGCCCTACCCGTATCAGGCGCAGGCTGGTTTACCGGCAGCCCGATACCCGCTGGGCTTTGCCGCTACGGCCAACAATACCGTGCTGTTGCTGAACTCCGACATCAACGCGAGTTACGAACAGACGTTTGCCGAGAAATTTAAGTTTAACGCCATTGTCGGGTTCAACTACCAGTTCAGCCAGCAGGATTATTCGATTGCGTCGGGTCAGAACCTGTCGCCGTTTATTGAGACCGTGGCCGGTGCCGCCAGCACGACGGTGCAGGCCAACTACGTGCTCGACCGGTATAACCTGAGCGGTTATTTTGCACAGGCGACGCTGGGTTACCGGAATCTGGCTTTCGTGACGGCCGCTGTCCGCCGCGACCGCTCGTCGAAGTTCTCGGCTACGGAGACCAATCAGCTGTATCCGAAATTGAGCGGCTCGCTGGTACTGTCGGATTTTGACTTCTGGAAAAATTCAGGCCTGAGCAAGGCGTGGAACGGGGCGAAATTCCGTGTCAGCTACGGCGAGGCCGGTAACCTGTCGGGTATTGGCTCCTACAGCCGGTTCTACCAGTTCAGTCCGGTTGGTTTCCTGGGTAAAAACACAATTGTACCGGGCACTACGCTTGCTAACCCGCGCGTACGGCCGGAGCGCATGGCCGAGCTGGAAGGCGGGGTTGACCTCTCGTTTCTGAATAACCGCCTGGGCATTGGTATTACGGCCTACAAGCAGAACATCAAGGATCTGGTCGTGAACCGCGTCCTGGCACCATCGTCGGGCGGGTCAAGCATCGTGAATAACGTGGGTACGATGGAAAACAAAGGGATGGAAATTATGCTGGACGTAACGCCGGTAAAAACCAGTGATTTCAGCTGGGACTTTACGGTGATTTTTAACCGCAACCGTAACAAGGTACTGTCGCTGGGCAGTCCGGTGATTGCCATTGATAATGCGGCCGGTGCGCCGGTTTATTTGCTTCAGGGACAGCCGGCCGGCGTATTCTATGGTACGACCTATGCACGGGATGCAAAAGGAAATCTGCTCTTAACCGATCAGGGTTTTTCGCAGCAGGAGCGTGGTGTACAGACAACCGGCTCAACAACCTATACACCATCCCGCCGCGCCGACGGACAGCCGGACTATTCGGCCCCGACGGTTAACGTGATTATTGGTAATCCGAATCCGAAATGGACCGGCTCGTTTAACACAAACCTGAGCTACAAGCGGGTTGGCCTGCACATTCTGCTTGATGCGGTGCAGGGCGTCAGCGTGTTTAATGCCGACAAACGGACACGTCAGGGGGTTGGTATCGGCGATTATGCCGAAAAAGAACTGAAAGGTGAAATTTCGAGAGGCTATATCTTCTCGATTTATAATACGCAGGAATGGCGGGTAGATAATGGCTCATTTGTGAAGCTGCGGGAGATTTCGCTGAGCTATGGCTTGCCGAAACTGGTGAAAAGCATGAGCAACTTTACGGTTGCACTGGTTGGCCGTAACCTGATCTCATGGGATAACTACAACGGTTTTGATCCGGAGACCAATGCCGGCGGGACAACCGATCTGTTACGGGGTGTCGATTTCGGAAACGTACCGATCCCGCGTACGTATCAACTCAAACTTTCAGCGACTTTCTAATCATGAAAAAATACATTCTCATCCTCTCGCTGCTGGCGCTGACACTGACGCAGAACTCCTGTACGCAGGAATACCTGAACCCCAGCACCGCCAGTCAGCCGCAGGTAGTCAGCTCGACCGACGGGTTAATTACGCTGTGTAACGGCTTGCAATACCGGTTCACTACGGGTGGCGCTGCCAGTGTGCTGTATACCAGCATGGCCATCGGCGGGTTGTCGACCAAAGAGCTGACCGTACTGAACGTGGGGAACCTCGACGAGTTTAACCTCAGCGTGGGTGCCGGTTCGGTGTCGCGCGGTAATGGTACGGTAACCAACATCTGGACCCGTTGCCAGCTGGTGCGGGCCAATGCCGATCTGGTGCTGGCCAACGCCGGTAATGCGGCCGATGCGGGCACAAAGGCCGGTATTGTGGCGTACGCGTCGGTTTTCCGGGCGCTGGCACTGGGCACACTGGCCCAGTTCTTTGAGCAGGCTCCGATCACTACCGCCGAAAACGCACCGTTTGTTGACCGGGCTACGATCCTGAAAGAAGCCATTGCGACGCTGGAAAGTGCGGCCACGCAGCTTAACGGGGCAACGGTAACGACAACGTTCACGGATAAGATTGTGCCGGGCATTGATCTGGCTAATACAATTCAGGCCCTGATTGCCCGGTACAGCCTGTTTGCCGGTGACTACGACAAGGCTTTGGCCGCTGCCGGTAAGGTTGATCTGACGAAGAAGTCGGTGTTTAACTTTGATGACAATACACGGAATCCGGTATTTGAAGCGGCGTTCGGCAACAAAAACGTGTTTGAGCCTACGAACGCGACCCTGGGCCTGACCGGTGATTTAGCGCCGAATGCGGCTGATAAGCGTTTGTCATTCCTGGTTCGTTCCAATCCGACGGCCACGCAAAACCTCGGTACGGGATTCTATACCGCCAACAATGCGGCGGTGCCGGTTTATACGCCGGGCGAAATGCTCCTGATCAGAGCCGAAGCCTATGCGCGCAAGAGTGATCTGACCAATGCCGTAACGGAGTTGAACAAGGTACTGACGAAAACGGCTGCACAGGATATTTACGGAATTGGTGCTGCCCTGCCAGCCTATGCCGGAGCACAGACGCAGGCGGCCGTGCTGACGGAAATCCTGCGCAACCGGAACATTGAGCTGGCCTTCACTGGCTTACGGCTGGAAGACAGCCGCCGGTTTGGTCGTCCGGGTCCGGGCGCTGCCGGTTCAGAACGTAACCGGAACTTCATGCCGTATCCACGGACAGAAGCGGATAACAACACGAATACACCGAAAACCGATCCGCAATAAAATCCGGATCAATCATTCCATATTCCGATATTCCGATATCCCGTACGGGCGACCCCACGTGGTCGCCCTTTTTTTGCTATTTAGGCCGTGATCGCCCTTTTTTATAGTTCTGGTGTGGGTTAATGGATTGCCCTTAATTCTTCACCACCAGTACCACCCCGAGAATAATCAGCAGGATACCCAGCATCCGCCAGCCATTGACCGCATGTTCGCGGAAGCCTACCCAGCCATAATGTTCAAGCACGACCGCCGCCAGTAACTGGCCCGCCACGCTGAGACTGAGCAGGTTGGTCGGCCCGATTTTCGGCACCGAAATAATCACCGAGCAGACGTAGAAGACGCCCAGCAGCCCACCTGTCCATTTCCACCAGCTGACCTGCCGGAGCACCTCCAGCGAAGGCAACGGGCTGCCAATTGTGAATTGCAGCAGCAGCAGCGACAGAAAACCACCCCCGAATGAGCCGACGGCGGCCAGCAGCGGATTTTGCAGGGCAAGCCGGAGCTGCGAGTTTACCCCCGACTGTGTGCTGTTGGCGATACCGGTCAGAAAGGCAAGAATGTAGTAGATGAATGACATAGTACCGGCAAAAGTAGAGGAATCCGTTTGGTTGATTAACTTGCCGCATGTTTCTTTCCCGAATAATTCAAAAATATACCCTTAATACGCAATTTATGGCCCGGAACCTGTGGTTTTGGGGAGGCCTGCTGGTAGCCGGTACTGTGCTGACCAATTGCCGCAACAAAACCGACGCCAGCGATATGAGCGGTGAAGAACTGGCAAAGCTGCACTGCGGCAGCTGCCATGCTTTTCCGGAACCGAAACTGCTGCCTAAAGCGATCTGGGAAAAGGGCGTTTTGCCGAAAATGGCGCTCCGCCTCGGTTTTCTGACCGATACACTGTCGGTTATGAACTACAATGCGCAGATGGAGGAACAGCAGGCAGGGGCGCAGCTTGGGGCTTACCCGATAGAACCGGTACTGGCGCAGGCCGATTGGCTGAAAATAATTGACTATTACACGACAAACGCACCGGCAACGCCGGTCCCGCAAGCCAAAAAAGCGGCCATTCAACCGGAAATGCCCTTGTTTGCGGTTCGTGAGCCTTCGCCCCGCATTGTACCGCTGACGACATTGGTGCGGTATGATGCCGTCCATCGGCAGATTATCGTCGGCGACCGCATGAATTATGCGCAGTTTGTCAGTCCGGCGCTGGCCGTAACGGATTCGGTCCGGCTCAGTAGTACCCCCGCCGATGTGCTGGTCAACAACGCAAAAGGCTACGACTGGCTGCTGATGGGGCATATGGACCCGGATAATCAGGCAATCGGAAAAATTGCGGCCACACCCGCCCGCGCCGGACAGCCCGAGACGCAGGTGATACCGCAGTTACGCCGGCCGGTGCAGATGGTCTCGCAGGATTTTGATAAGGACGGCCAACCCGATTACATTGTTTGTCAGTTTGGGCACTTAGCCGGTAAACTCAGTGCGTACATGAAAACGGCGACGGGCTACCGGGAGGAGGTCATCGACCCGGTGCCGGGTGCGCGCCAGACCATTATCCGCGATATTGATAAGGACGGGTGGCCGGACGTAATTGCCTTGCTGGCGCAGGGCGATGAGCAGGTTGCGTGGTATAAAAACTACAAAGGCAAATTTATCAAACAAACGCTGGTACGGTTTCCGCCGGTTTATGGGTCGTCGTCCATCGAGCTGGCCGACATCGACCGTGACGGCGATGAAGACCTGATCTACACCAACGGCGATAACGCCGATTATTCGTATTCGCTGAAAGCCTACCACGGCGTCCGGATTTACCTGAACGATGGTAAATTCAGCTTTACGGAGTCATGGTTTTATCCGTTGCACGGCGCAACGCAGGTCGTGGCCCGCGATTTTGACCAGGACGGCGATATGGATCTGGCGGCCATTGCGTTTTTCCCCGACTACGACGGGCAGAATCCGGAGAGTTTCGTTTATTTCGAGAATAACGGGAGACAGGTGTTTACCCCCCGCACGTTTCCACAGGCCAATCAGGGGCGGTGGCTCGTCATGGAAGCCGCTGATTATGATCAGGATGGCGACGATGACCTGCTGCTGGGTAGTTTCCATTTTTCCGTCACCAAAACGCCGGAACGCTACAAAATGCAGTGGCGGCAGCAGTCAAACGGGTTGGTCGTGCTGGAGAATAAACGGAAGTGATTTGTAACTCCCCGAAAGTTTCAAACTTTCGGGGAGTTAATTGTGCACCTTCCAGGAAGTTATAAACTTCTTGGAAGGTAGTCGCTTTAAATTAAATGATTCGGATCAACGAGCCAGTGTTTAATGGCGAAAAGAACCAGACCGGCCGTGTTTTTAGCCCCGGTTTTTTCAAGGAGGTTATTGCGGTGGCCTTCAACGGTGCGGGTGCTCAGGCATAAGGTATCGGCGATTTCCTGTGCAGTCAGCTGCTTGCAGATCAACTGAAGCACTTCTTTTTCACGCACGGTCAGCAGTGACGGAATATCGTCGGTGAGCAGCAGGCGGGTCTTTTTATTAATCCGGCTGCGCATGGCATTCAGAAAAGCCTGATTAAAGTAAAAATCCTGCTCCATGACCGTCCGGATAGCCTGTTCAACTTCCTTAGGCTCCACATTTTTGAACAGATAGCCATTTACGCCCAAATCAATCAGGTGCGACACAAAGCGGTCTTCACCGTATACCGACAGAATAATGATCCGCAGCCCTGGGTGATGCTGGTGAATGAGTTTGGTCGTTTCTACGCCGTTCAGGACCGGCATCGACAGGTCGAGCAGTACGACATCGGGTTTGGGGTCGGCAATGGCCAGGGCATCGAGGAGCACCTGCCCGTTGTCGGCTTCAAGAACGACTTCGATATCGGGAAACTGATTAATAATGGAGACCATTCCGCGCCGGAACAGCAACTGATCATCGGCAATGGCAATTCGGATCATAACGCAAAAACTAAAGATAACTGGATTTCGGGATGGCAATTGACACGCGCAGACCTGCCGCCGGAGCCGTCTGAAACAGTACCTGGCTGCCCAGCATCTGCGCCCGCGTTTCAATATTTTTCAGGCCGAGGCTTTTTTTCTGATACGCCTCCGTAAAGTTAAACCCTTGTCCGTTATCGGTATACACAAACAGATAGTCATCGCCTTCTTCGGCGAGCCGGATACTGATTTGGGTCGCTCCGGCATACTTGACGGCATTGTTCAGGAGTTCCTGCACGATGCGGTAGAGCAGCAGGTTGAGGTTAGGCCGTGCCTGTGGCAGGTCAATGACGTCGCAGGTGATGTCGGCATCGGTCAGGTTAGCGGCATCTTCGCAAAGCCCTTCGAGGCTATACGCCAGTCCTAATTCTTCGAGGCCGTGGGGTAACAGGTCATTTGAAATGGTGCGGACACTTTGAATGGTGTTGTCGATCAGCTGCTTACAACGCTCGGCAAGTAGTTCTGTCTGACCTTGCTGACTGATCATCTGCCCCACCAGCAACCGCATGGCCGACAGGGCAGCCCCGATATCGTCGTGGAGGTCGCGGGCTACCCGTTTGCGCTCGGTTTCGATGCCCTCAAACGTATGGTAGATGAGCTCCTGCTGGTGTTTTACTTCCATCTGCTTGACCAACAAGGTTTGTTTATAAATACGTTTCTGGTATAAAACAGTAAAAGCCACTACGCCAGCTACCAGAATGAGCATGGCCAGGGCTCCGCCGAAAATCAGTGCAAATAAATCTAATGACGTTGAGGTGCTTGCCATATGCCGACGGCTATTAACACGTGGTTGAGCGATACCAGGGTGGCATGCATTCCCCACGAGATAAAATTTAACCTTTCACTTTCCTGAAGCAGGAGGTTGCTCAGGATAAACAGGAAAAGCGTACCGGCAAAGTAAAACAGATAACCTGTATTTATCCAGAAAACCGGATTACGAAATAAATTCCGCGTATCCAGATCAACGAGAATCTTGTAGTAACACATCAGGGCCAGAATCATCACAAAAAGTCCTTCCAGGGCACGGGCATAGCCGTTGAATGTATCAGGCGGCTGTAGCCAGATGCTGTTGGCCACCGATGCCAGCGTGAAGAAAAGCATCATGCACGGCACCAGCCGGGAAGGGTAAAATGTGCCGAAAAAAGCCCGGTAAAACAAGGCTAATGCACTGAATTCGAAAATGGTATAAATATGTAAGACAAACAGATTCGGGATGTGCATCCGGCTCAGGATATGTCCCGTTACTTCGGCAATGGCTGAAACGGACAGGGGCAGAAAAATAAACCGTAGATAGCCGGTCAGGCTTTTCCGCCGGATCAGCGCAGAGCTGACGGACAGGACAATAAACCAACCGGCATAATCGAACATCCAGAGAAAAAAAGATTCCATGCAGGTGAATGAATAATGGAGAATGTAAAATGAATAATGATTAAGGGCCGGTTACTAAACCAGACTGTATAGGATTGATTGACGGAGTAGTGTGACGTTCATTATCCATTATTCATTACCCACTATTCATTCATTTTTTAGCAAAAGCTTTCGTCCTCGCTGTCGCGGGTGATGAATAAATCACTTTCATCGTCGCAGCGGGGCGGGCAAGGACGGGTAAAGTCAAACACCTGATAATCGTAGGTTTCGGCCGGATCATCGACGTTACCGGCCGGGTTGGCTACTTTCATTTCGCCGATGAGATCAATGATCGTATCCGGATCTTCGCCTTCATTGACCGGCATGACATCTTTCCGGGTCGCGGCGCTGACCAGCAGCAGGCATGGACGCAGGTGTTCGATGCCGGTAGCTTCGTTTTTTTCGTTTTTCCGCCCGACATACATCCGAACGTATTCGGTATCGACCTGATTCAGGAGTTCGACGAAGTCGGCCTTGCGGACAACAAACGCCCGCATTTCGCGCGGGTCAAGATGGTCACCATCCGCGTTGGCATTGATCCAGTTGCCGATCCATTCCTGGGCAAGCGGTACCGGCACCGACATCGGTACCCATTCGTCATTTTGTTTTTGTTCAGACATGGTTTAGAAAAGCATAAACGTGCTATACCGGCAAAAGTAGAACGGCAATAGGTTTTTACTACCCGTAAAAATGCCTGTTTTCAGGATACCCGCATAAATACCTGATTTCCTCCGTCATAAACACCTGTTTTTTTAAACGGGCCTTTTTGCGTACAAGCTGCTGTTACCAATCTGTCACCTTTGTATCGTTCAAACGCGCTTGAAAAACGATTAACAGCTTAAAGTAAACAGTCAATCCTAAATCTTTAAAACAAAACGTTTTATGACTACTGAATTTGCAACCACAAGTGGCGCACAAACCATGACGCCAAGCGTAACACTACCGAATGAAATTGGCAGCGACTTTATTTCCGGATTTAAAATCTGGGCATCGATTCCGGCCAATGATGATACAGGTATTACGATCGACAACGTACAGGCAGGCGATACCGTCATTATTTACGACGCGTCGGGGATAGCATCCTTCGACAAGGTGAATATGGCGCTTGTTAAAGGTATTGTTGGCATCGCGAATGCCGCTGTCGGCACGGCTCTGGTGATTGCACAGCCCGAAACGGCTCCGTTTGTCGCCACCTGGAATGCCGGCGTAGATGCCATCATGAAGGCTGTTCCGGATGAACTGGGTAACAAACGCCGGGATATGTACGGCTGTGACCCTGGTACGGGTGACTATGCTAAGAATGAAGGCGGACTTATTGTTTGTATGCCTGAATCACACGGGCCGATTTATGCAACAGACGACTATTATCTGACGGGCGATACCAAAGGCGATGGCCGTCTTTATAAGTACTACAGCAGCGATACAAAGAGTAAAAACGCTTTTTTCCCATGCCCGGTCACCAACGATTCGTCTAATCCGGACAGCAGCAACAATGGCCGGATGCAGGCGACTGCCACCATCAACGGAGCGGTTCACATTCTGGCGTTTGATGAAGACTACTCAGACAATGCCGGCTACTACAATGTAGGGCTTGTTGTGGTACGTAAGGCGGCAACTGCGCAGACAACAGAACTGGTGAATCTGCTGGTTGGTGGTGCGCCGACCGGCGGCATCTGATCCATTCTGAACTGATGAGGGCCGGAAGGATCCTTCCGGCCTGATTTCCGGCTATATCCAATTCCTTACTATTCCTGAACCCTTTAACTATCAATTTATTATGGAGCCGTTTATCGGTACGGTCTGCCTGTTTGCCTTTAACATTGTACCCAGAGGATGGGCAATTTGTGATGGCCGGCTATTGTCTATCGCCCAGAATCAGGCATTATATACGCTGATTTTAACTACGTATGGTGGTGATGGCG
Source organism: uncultured Arsenicibacter sp. (assembly GCF_945952095.1). GTDB lineage: Bacteria > Bacteroidota > Bacteroidia > Cytophagales > Spirosomataceae > Arsenicibacter. Next base: position 51,562 of record NZ_CAMFHL010000003.1, read on the forward strand.
TAACCACATTTGCGCTGCCTGACCTGAGAGGCCGTGTACCCAACGGAAGAGGGCAGGGGCCGGGTCTTTCTGATTACGTAATGGGGGAGGTGGCAGGACAGGAGCAGGTATCCCTGCTTCTGAGCAATATGCCGCAGCATAATCACTTCCTCGTTGCATCGGAGGGGCAGGCTACTACCAATGATCCTCAGGGTAGCTTCCTGGCCCGACCAACCGGTGTGCTGGATTCGGGAGAAGGTACTGTGACGGTAAAATCGTATGGGTCCCAGGGGATGACCACTATGAATCCGACGGCCATTGGTATGGCTGGCGGGGGGCTTCCGCATAATAACATGCAGCCGTACCTGACCATGAACTACTGCATTGCCCTGCAGGGAATTTATCCAAGCCAGGGATAACATTTACCACTATACCACCCATGCGCTGACTGACAGCTCCGGTAAGCGCCGGGGCTGATCAGTTCGTTTCTGTGTGCAGCTCAACTGTATGATAAACAACACTCTTTGACCTGATTTAACCAATGCCGCACAATTATATACGACGCACTGAACGGTATAGTACCGGTCAGCTTAGTCCCTTTCTACGACTGCTTTACGGCAACTCTGTTCCGATATGGCTATGCGTTATTATCCTGAGCGTATTTTCACCGGCCTATGCACAGGTCTTCTACGCCGTCAGTGACGGCTCAAACGCCACATCCAATGATCAGTTGCGCAGTGTAAACGTAGACGGTACCAACGACCGGCTGATTGCGACCGGCTTTACCAATAATATCGGCGTCATTGCTGTTGACAGGGTCAATAAACATGTATTTGTCTCAAATGGACTGGCGACGGGAGGAGCGATTTATAAAGTCGATATGATCTCGGGAGGTGTTACGACTTTTCTCAATACATCCAGCATCGTACAGGGCATGGCTGTTGACAATACAAATAGCCGGTTGTATTACACACTGAGTGATAATAACGGTAGTACAACAACTGATCAGGTGCGAAGAATAAACCTGTCGGGGACAAACGATGTGTTGGTTGCTGCTGATTTCGCATCGTCGATCGGCGACGTGGCGCTGGATCTGGTCAATAACCGCGCGTATGTCGGCGACCGGAATACGTCTGTGTCAAGAATATTCAGTGCGAACCTTAACTCAGGCGCAACAACCTATTTTGTCACAATCCCCACAGGCTTTGCGGCCCGCGGCCTTGCCGTTGATCACATCAACGGCTATTTGTATTATGCGTTCAATGATATTTCGGTTGCCAGTCGGGATGCGGTTCGCCGCATTGATCTGAGCGGCTCAAACGATGTGCAGGTGGCTACCGATTTTGTGACTGGTATCGGCGAAATCGCGCTGAATCTGGGGGAGAGTAAGCTGCTGCTGGCCGATAATAACGGCACAAGCGGGGTCATCAAACAGATTACACTCCCGGCCAATACGACGGCTACTTTTTTTACGCCCTCAAACGCAACGGTCGTTACCGGCATTGATCTCATTCCCTGTTCGTCAGGTTTTACCGTCAATAGCACCCTCGATGATGGAGATGCTAATCCGGGCGATGGCGTCTGCCGGACGGCGGGCGGGGTCTGTACGCTGCGGGCAGCTATTCAGGAGGCCAATGCCTTACCTACCTGCAGCCCGATGCTGATTACGCTGCCAACGGGGCAAACGATTGGCCTTAGTTCGGCTTTGCCCACAGTAACGTTTAGCGGTACCATTGCCGGGGGAAGTATACTTTGTCCCTCAGCAGGTACAGGAGGGTCAACAATCTCTCGTACAGGTGTCACCGAATTCGGGATTTTTGCCCAGACTGCCGGTAAATTAACGTTACGGGATCTGACTATAGCGAACGGGAACGGGCCTTCGGGGAATGATCTTGGTGGAGCTATTGCCTCATTTTCAAGCTGTACGCTGGTTACAGACCGGTGTATATTCAGGAATAATGTGGCAGGTTCAGGAGGGGCTATTTATTCAGCAGGAGCGTTTGTCAGTGTAAATGAGACCTTTTTTGATGATAATTCCGCAGCGCTGGGAAGTGCTGGTTATTTCAGCGATCAAGGGGCTGCTGTTATTACAAATTCGTCGGTAAGGCATGAAACTGGTGTTACCAGTACTATTGTATTTGATTTGATAGGGGGAGTTCTGTTGCTAAAAAATACTGTTATTGGAGGAAATGGGACTGCAGGAAAGGCAATCCGGCAAAACGCTTTGCCTGGAGGGACTTCTTCCTTATCTGTGCTTCACACAACATTTAACCTGCCAAATGCAACTTATCTGATTGAGTCTAATCGATTTACCGCGACACAGACGTTGTATCTGCAAAATAATGTTTTTGGTAGTTCAAAAAACACCCCGTTTATTTTTGGAGGATCCAGCGGTTCGCTGAACAGTACGTCCGGAGGCGGAAACGTCTTTGCCGGTGATGCTGATGCGGCTAATATCACTGGTGCCGGCTTCACACCGGTTGCTTCGGATAAACAGAATGTAGGCGCGGCGCTGGCACTGGGGTCGCTCACTACCGTCTCCGGTGAGTGTCTGCCGGTCATTCCGTTGGGTTGTTTCAGCCCGGCCATTAATGCGGCGGTATCCAGCACCATCACTACGGATATGTTTGGCAATACGCAGATCGGGGCTGCCCGTGATGCCGGTTCATACGAATCGACCAATGCGGCATCGGTGACCTTCACCGTCGCCGGCTCGGGAACAGCCTGTGCCGGTCGTGCTCTGACGCTGACGGCCGGTGGCTGTACAGGCGGGACAGTTAACTGGCCGGATGGTATTACGGGAAACGTTTATTCGAATACGTTAGCGGGTGTTTATACCGCAACCTGCACCATCGGGGCCTGTTCGACAACTGCAAGCGGGACGATCACGGCTGGTGTGGCTCCGGTAATTGCGGCGCCTGTCCTGACAACAGCCATAGCAGGCAACGCGCTGGCAAATGCCTTGTCGTTCACGGCATCCGGAGCCGGTGCGCCGTTTACATTTGCCTACAGTACCTTGCCGCCGGGTATCACGCTTTCATCAAATACGTCACCAATTTTAACGTTTAACGGTACACCAACGCAGGCAGGCACGTACCCGATCAGTGTGACAGCGACCAACAGTAACACGTGCCAGACGGTAAGCAATACGTATAATTTAACAGTAAGCTGTGCGACGATGGCCATGAGCGCCTCCGCCAATCCGGCAACCTGCCAGGGAGCCGGGAGTCTGACGTTTGTGACCACGCTACCTGCCGGTACCTATTCATTAAGTTATACCGGCTCCGGAAGTCCCAAAACGGTGACCGTTTCGGGCGGGCAGTTTGCGGTTACCGGGCTGATGGCCGGTACATACAGCAACTTTTCCCTGAGTTACGGCAGCGGTCCTTGCCGGATAACCGACAACCGGATCATTACCCTGACTGATCCGGCTTCGGCAACAGTGACCCTGACGGCTAATCTGAGCGGGAGTCTGACCTGCTCGCAAACCAGTCTGACGCTGACAGCTACCGGGGCATCCTCATATACATTTACCGGTCCCGGTATTGTCAGTCAAAACGCGATAGCCGGAACGGCAGTGGTCAATGCCGCCGGAGTATATTCTGTAACGGGCAGTAATGCGGCAGGGTGCAGAGATACTGATCAGGTGACGGTCACCGGCAGCACCACGGAGCCGGCGGGCGTGGGTCTGTCAGCCAGCCAGAGTGGTACGCTGACCTGCACCAACCGGAGCTTAACGCTGACGGCTTCGGCGACGGGCAGCGGGCTGAGCTATGGTTTTTCGGGTCCGGGCGTGGTGGCCCAGAGCGGTGCTTCGGCGACGGTAAACGCGGCGGGGACCTATACGGTGGTGGTGACGGGCGGCAACGGCTGCACGGCGTTGGCGACCACGACGGTATACAGCAACACGACGGCCCCGTCGGTGAGTTTATCACCGATGAACGCGACGCTGACCTGCGCCAGTCCAACGATAACGCTGACGGCGACGGCAGGGTCTGTGAATTACGCTTTCAGCAGCGGCCAGAACGGGTCGGGCAACACGCTGGTGGTGTCGGCGGCGGGAACCTATTCGGTGGTGGTCACGGGCAGCAACGGCTGCACGGCGTCCACGGCGGTTACCGTGCAGAGCAGTACGGCGGTCATTTCGGGTAACCTGACGGCCAGCGGCGCCATCAGCTGCCCGTCGCCCTCGGTGACGCTGACGGCCACCCCTGCCAGCCTGACCTACACCTTCGGGGGCGGGGCCATCCAGATCGGTACAACCAATCGGGCGGTGGTCAATGCTGCCGGTCCGTATTCAGTAACCATCAGCGATGCCTCGGGTTGTACGGCAACCGCACAGGTGACGGTCACCGGCAGCACCACGGCGCCGGCGGGTGTGGGTCTGTCGGCCAGCCAGAGCGGTACGCTGACCTGCACCAACCGGAGCTTAACGCTGACGGCTTCGGCGACGGGCAGCGGGCTGAGCTATGGTTTTTCGGGTCCGGGCGTGGTGGCCCAGAGCGGTGCTTCGGCGACGGTAAACGCGGCGGGGACCTATACGGTGGTGGTGACGGGCGGCAACGGTTGCACGGCGTTGGCGACCACGATGGTATACAGCAACACGACGGCCCCGTCGGTGAGTTTATCGCCGATGAATGCGACGCTGACCTGCGCGAGTCCGGCGGTAACGCTGACGGCGACGGCGGGGTCTGTAAATTACGCCTTCAGCAGTGGCCAGAACGGGTCGGCCAACACGCTGGCGGTGTCGGCGGCGGGGACCTATTCGGTGGTGGTGACGGGGGCCAACGGCTGCACGGCGGCCACGGCGGTTACGGTCCAGAGCAGCACCTCAGCACCGACTGTCTCCATTACACCGATGAATGCCACGCTGACCTGCGCCAGTCCAACGGTGGTCCTGACGGCTATTGGCAGCGGAACCGCTGTATGGTCGACCAGCGTAACGTCCAGTACGATTCTGGCGACTACCGCCGGACCGTATAGTGTGACGTTGACAAATGCCAGCGGCTGTACGGCTACGACCAGTACGCAGGTAAGCAGCAATACCGTCCTTACGGGACTGATTGCTACAGTTAACGGGGCGTTAGGTTGCGGCACAACTAGTGTACAAATCATGGCGTCGGCACCCGGCGCTGCCTCTTTCACCGCGTTGGGGCCGGCTGCGTATCAGCAAACAAATACGAACGGTCAGTTCACCGTTACGGTTGCCGGTCAATATACCATCATTGCGATTGGTACGGGCGGCTGTACAAGTAGCACAACCGTGACGGTTACGTCCGGAGGTGTGCCGCCAACTGCCGGAAATTTTGCGGCGGGTGGTACCCTGGGCAATGGCATATGTCAGGTCACTTTCTCCGCATCAATTGTCGGGGATCGGGCCGTGATTACAGGGCCGGGCGGATACGTATTTTCCAGCGTATTCCGTACGGCAGGCTCGCGGATCATTACGGCTACCGGAGCCCGGCAACCCGGCACCTATACCCTGAAAGTATACAGCGGAAATTGTGAAACTACGTTAACGACCGGCCTCACCGGCACGGCCTGTAATGAATAGCAAGTAGAGAGTGCATGTTGATGGATGCGTGAAAATACCCGGCCAGATCGGGTCAAATAGGTAACCGGAATCGGCGTCAGGAATCCTGATGCCGATTTTTTATGGTGTAAACCACGAAGACGGAAAGAAATGAAGGAGCACAACGATGGTTAGTACCTGTCTAACCGGATTATATCGCCGGCATGGCTTTGATTTTTTCGAGGGCCTGTTGTTTTAGGGGCTCGCGTAAAAGCTGGTTAGTTTGGGTGAAATAGCGGTGATTACCCAGAAACGCTACCTGAATCGGGAGCCAGCGGGCAGGGTCGGGGAGCTTATTATAAGTGATCCACTCAGTGTACAGGGTCTGGCTGATGGCCGGGTAGTCGGTACGGCCGAGATAGTCAAGATCGGCATCACAAATAATCTGTTCCGGTAAATTTTGCGGCGACTGCGGAATGCGGGTCGCCCTGATCAGCGCGCAGACTGCGTCAATCTGACCGGTTGTATAGCCGAAATCCGGCAGAATGGCCTGAGCCATGCGGCATCCTTCTTCCTCGTGATCATCATACGTCCGGATAAACCCGGCATCGTGGTAATACGCCGCTGTCTGTAGAATAGCTACCGTCTCCTCATCCGTTATCCCTTCGGCTGCTGCCAGACGCGCCGATTGCTCAACCACATCAAGGGTGTGTTGTACGCAGTGATAGGTCAGATCAGGGGAGAGTTTCCGGGTTAGCTCATCCAGAATATACTGGCAGGCAGTGATCAGGTCCATAGGAAATGCAAACAGGTTCGGGCATAAATATAGCAGTTTGGTTAATATTCCGGATGAAGTAAACAAATATGAATTTAGGTATACGAAATATGATATTTATTGAGACATGAGGTGTCGGTTTGAACATAAATTAATTTATTTGTGCTTCTATATTAACCGTAACGTATATGCATAAACCTTTACGATGGCTCTTGCTGCTTTTAGTAGCAATTAACTATCCTGTAGTTGCACAGCAGCTTCCCTGCGGCTATGGAACCCTGAAACCCGCTGATGAACAAATAGCGCAGCAGTTGATTCGCCAGTTCAGAGGCATGGTCAACAAAGATGCCAGTTCGGGGCCGGTGTACATTGCTGTAAAACCTCACTTTGTCCGGACTAATGAAGGGGTGACAAACCTGTCCATGCAGTCCTTCAACAACGCGCTGGCGATCTGCAACAAGTATTTTATTAATGCGAATATCCAGTTTTATATCTGTGGTACGCCGGCCAATACGCCTAACTACATCAACAATACGGCAATGTATAACTGGGATACGCAGAATTTTGACCGCGATGCCATTACCAACGCCAATAACCTCGATAATGCCCATAATATTTATTTCAGTAATAGCCTTGGCGGGGTTGGCGGGTTCTCATTCGGAGCTACTCAGAATAAAGTCAATAACCGGACCTTTGTGCTGAACGGGCAGGCCGATGATGATAAAACGCTGGCCCATGAGCTGGGGCATTACTTTAATCTGCCGCATACGTTTAATAACAGCGACGCCACTACTATTGCTGACCGGGAGCTGGTAACCCGGAATCCGTCGGAGATCGCTCCGCGTTTATCGGCCAACTGCGACACAAAAGGGGACTATATCTGTGATACACCGGCTGACCCCTATAATCTGGATAATGGTAAGCTGACAGATTGTTCGACAACGGGGGCCGGTATTACGGCAGTTGATGCCAACGGCGATGCTTTTGTGCCGATGCCTGACAACATCATGGGCTACTACTTCTGTGCAACCAACCGGTTTACGGCCGGCCAATATGCCCGGATGAACGCGGCTCTCGCCATTAATAACGTCCCGAACGCAAACCCGGCTAAACAGTACACGCTGGATTGTGCCGAAACGGCGCAGGCGGCCCCATCTAATGTGGCTGCTTCGTTGATTTCCAGTGCGGTGGCGGTAGGTGTTGTGCTGACATGGACCGATAATTCGGCCGATGAAACCGGGTACATCATTGAGCGGTCAACCGATCCGGTGACCGGATTTCTGGCTATTGGCGGGGTGGATGCCAACGTCACAACCTATACCGATCGGTCGGCTACCAAAGGCGTGACGTACTACTACCGGGTTAAACCATCGAATAGTAAAGCGAATTACAGTACGAATAGCCAATCGGTCAGTATGCCTGCTTATTGCGCGCCGTTATATGGTTCAACGTGCCTTGTCAACCGGAATATTAATAATTTCAGAGTAGCCACGACCAGCAATGTTGTGTTGATTGAGAACAGCAATAGCGGCTGTTCGCCAAACGCATATGGTGACTTTACCGGTCTGACAGCTGCCACGGTGACGCCGGGTACGACATACAATTTTACCATGAATACCGGTTATGATGCTGGCTATTATAGCCAGCATATTGCCATCTGGATTGACGCCAACAACAATGCTGATTTCACAGATGCCGGTGAGCGGGTTTATCAAAGTACAGGCGATGTCATGAATGGTACTACCCGGATAACCGGACAGTTTACCGTGCCCTTATCGGCAACGTCCGGTAACGTCCGTTTACGGATTCGCAGCCGGTATAAAGGGAGCGGGCTTGTCGATGACCCCTGTGTTGAATATGGATCGGGTGAAGGCGAGGATTATCTGCTCTTCGTGAAACCAGCTATGACGATAACCAGCAGTATCAGTGCCGTTTGTTACGCCGCCAATACGTTTCCGGTTTCTTTTTCAACGAATATTACGCCGGATCAGGGCAACGAATACCGGATTGAATTATCCGATCAGGCAGGGAGTTTCAGCTCGCCAACCGTTATCGGGACGGGGACCGGTAGCCCGGTAACGGTCACCATTCCGCAGGCGACAGCGCCCGGCAGCGGCTATAAGTTACGGGTTGTTGGTACGGCGCCGGCTCTGACTAGTGCCGAAACAGCTACGTTTGTTTTCAGCGGGTCCATCGCTTTAACGATGACGAGCACCTCGGCTTGTGAAGGCCAGACGGTTACCCTCTCGGCAACGGCTACAGAAGGCAGTCAGCTGTTTTCCTACACCTTCACAGGGGCCAACGGAGTACTTGCCGGCAGCGGTAACACACGGACGGTTCCTGTCCGGACTGCCGGTCCGCAGACATTCTCAGTGACGGCGACGAATACGTACGGGTGCCGGCAGACTGCCATTACCTCAACGACCGTTTTTGCTAATCCGGTGCTGTCCGTCACCTCGGGAAGCTCAACGACGCTGACGTGCCTGCAACCATCGCTGACGCTGACGGCGTCGGGCGCTTCCGGGTACACGTTTGCCGGTCCGGGTATTCTGAGTCAGGATGCCTCGGGAACGGCCGTGATCAACGTGCCCGGAACATACACCGTCACGGGGGCAAATGCTAACGGGTGTGTCGGAGCAACAACAATTGTTATTGCCAACGACCCCACGTTTCCGACCGTAGATCTGACACCTTCGAGCGCCACGCTGACCTGCGCAAGCCCGTCGCTGACCCTGACTGCTTTAACGTCTGAAACGGCTATTCTGTGGTCAGACGGTAGTACCGGAATGACACTACCCGTGAGTGCGAGTGGTGTTTATTCAGTTACGGTGACCAGTGCCAGCGGCTGTACGGCCACCGCTTCAGCAACTATTGACGCCGATCAGGTCGATCCGGTACCGGTGTTGTCGGTTTTACCATCGACCACGCTGACTTGTACCAATCCCACGCTTTCCCTGACCGCAACGGGCGGTACCAGTTATACATTAACCGGTACGGGGGGCGCACAACAATCTGTAACCGGTATATTCCAGGTCTCGCAGGCAGATACCTATACCGTCCTGGTAGCGAAACCAAACGGGTGCACCGCCAGTCAGACGATTGGTATTACATCAGATCAGAATGCGCCCATTCCGACACTAAGTGCCGGCAGCAATACCACCATTGGTTGTCAGCAAACCAGTCTGACCCTGACCGCAGGCGGGGGAACATCCTATACATTCACCGGCCCCAGTTTGTCAACGCAGAATACGTCCGGAACGGCCGTGATTACGCAGGGTGGTGTGTTTAGTGTGCTGGTCGGAACGGCAAACGGCTGCTCAAGCCAGACAACGATTATTATTGACCAGGTGTCTTATCCGGCTGCGTTCAGTGTCAGCTCGGGTAATCAGTGTCTTGCTGCCAGTGTAACGCTGACGGCCAGTGGTTGTCCGGCAAACGGCACAGTATACTGGCCGGAGAGCCTGACTGGCAATACGTTTGTGTTGTCAACGGCAGGGGTTTATACGGCTACCTGTGTCGTCGGCGACTGTAGTAAAACGTTCAGCGGTACCATCAGCGAAGGGGTACCCGTGCAGGTCAGCAGTTTCTCAGCTACCAGTACACTAACCTGTTCACTGACCAGCGTAGCGTTGCAGGCGGGTGGGGTCGGTTTGGGGTATCAGATTAGCGGTCCCGGTGGCTTCACCTATGCGCAGACGTTTGGCAGCGACATCAATCACCAGATCATGGCGCCGAATGTGACACAGGCCGGAACCTATACACTCGTGCTGTCGCGGGGAGGCTCCTGTACGACCAGCCAGACCACTGAGGTAGGGGTGAGTTATCAATCAGTACCGATGACCGTTGTGTCTGACGGACCGATTGGTTGCGGGAAAGCATCGTCAGTGATTAGTGTTCCGGCCGGTTCAGGAACCAGCTACTCGTTACTTTCCGGAGGCGAAGTGCTTCAGGTAAACCCAACCGGAACATTCAGTGTAACAACGGCGGGCAGCTATACTGTTGTCGCCAGTCTGCCGACCGGTCCGGGCTGTCAGGGCGTGGGTCAGGTGACGGTTGGTTCGGGCGGTTTGCCGCCGGTGGCGTCATCGGTTACGGCCAGCGGGGTATTGAGTTGCCGCCAGCCGGTAGTCCGGATTATGGCCAATGCCTATGGTGATTCGTTTGTGTTTACCGGCCCGGATGGCTACGTTTTTTCGACGGTTTACCGGGCTGTGGGCCAGTATGAGTCAGTGGGGCTTAATGTGACCAAACCGGGGACCTATACATTTGTGGTAGGCAGCGGCGATTGTAAGGCGTCGTATTCAGTGACGGTGGCTGGTGAGGCTTGCCGGTAGTTTTTTGCCGAATGGCGGGGAGCATCCAAGAGGTTCAAAACTTCCTGGATGCTCCCCGCCATTCGCTCTTTCGATCATCGTTCCAGCTTGAAGTCTTTATCGATCGCCGGTTTTTTCGGGGCGTTGGCAACGGCCCATCCGGTCAGATAGGCCCATCGGGTTACCTGCGCCAGCTTTTTCAGGTCAATGCGGTCGGGTTCGTCTTTCGGCGTATGGTAATCCGGATGCAGCAACGTCGTAAAGCAGATGGCCGGTACATTCAGCCGGGCATAGGGGAGGTGATCACTCCGGAAGTACCAGCCTTCGGGGTGATCAGCGCGGTCCCAGAGCGTATCCAGTTTAAAGGCCGGCCCCATGCGGTTGGCTGCCATAGCATAGTCAACCAGTTCTTTCGAGTTGCGGTGCGGTGGCTGGGAACCCAGCAGGGCTGCGCTGTCGGGGGCGTTTCGGCCGATCATTTCCAGATTCAGGACACCGGCAATGGACGCCAGCGGAACCGTAGGGTGAGCGGTGTAATACCGTGAACCGAGCAGACCACGTTCTTCGGCGCCGTGAAATACAAAGAGTACCGACCGCTTGCCGGGCTTCTGCGCAAACGCCCGCATCAGCGCAAGGGCGGCCGCACAGCCGGTGGCATTGTCATCGGCTCCGTTAAAAATTGAGTCTCCCGCTACGGCGCGGCGAATGCCATCATGGTCCTGATGGATACTGATCAGGACGTATTCCTTCTTCAATACCGGATCGGTGCCTTCCACCTTAGCAATGATGTTGACCGATGGGTAACTGAAACTCTCGACGTTGACAATGTTGGTAAACCGCTGACCGGGCTGCTTCACCCACTCGATAGCGCGGGCAGGCAGCCAGATCGCCGGTGCCTGCGCAAACACCCGCGTGTTGGGGCCACCCGGTAAATCGTACCGGCCGAGTTCCAGGGCACTGCCAAACGTCTCGAACACACGCTGTGCCCGGTCGTCTGACACAATCAGCACCGCCACGGCACCCGCCTTGATCAGCTCTGCCGACCGGCGCTGGAACGTCGCGTTCATAAACCGGCGGAAGCTCATATCGGCCGTCGGGTTGCCGGAGAATTCAAACGCCACAGCCTTCCCTTTAATGTCCACATTGGCCAGCTCTTCCGGAGTTGCCTTGCCAACAAACACAAGCGGGGCATCAACAGAAGCAATGGCAGGAGTGATCACCAGTGCATCGCGGCCATATTCGAGCTGGCGGTTGCCGATGATGAAGCGGCTGGTTTCGCTGATACGCGTCCGTTGCAGGTGAAAAAACTGGAAAAACGTCCCGTCGTCGCCGAGGGGTTTGAGGCCGATGGCGCGGGCCTGTTCGGCAATCCACATCGAGGCCTTGAGCTCATCGAGTGAACCCGCCTGGCGCCCCCGGAAGTGATCGTCGGAAAGGGCATAGAGGTCGCGTTTAAGATCGGCTTCCTTAATGGCAGAAAGCGCATTAGCCGCTGGTTTGGGCTGCGCTGCCAGCAAGCCCGGCAACAGGGTGCCCGCTGCGAGTAGCCGGCATACGGATTTCAGTAGAAAATGCATTGTGCTGATGAAAACGGGAAAAATTCAGAAAGTAGGTTCAGGGTCCGAAAATACGATATTCAGCCGTGGAAAACGTAGAGCCGCAATATTTTGCGGCTCCGGACAATGCGTTTTGCTTAATATACCAGCGCCGGTTTTGCCTTTCTTTTTTTAGACAGCGGCGGGGTTGAGGCCGGTGGTACACGGTGATGGGTGGCCTGTTCGTAGGCATAGCACAGCTTAATCAGGGTCGGTTCGCTGAACGGCCGGCCGAAAAACTGAAGCCCCGCCGGCAGGTTACCGTAAGTATACCCCATCGGCACCGTAAACGCCGGAAAGCCGGTCGGCGGCGATAGGGCGTTGTTGTTCGTCCCCGACGGTGTATTGAGGTCGCCGATCAGGCGCGGCGGATAGCTGAACGACGGATAGACAAAGGCCTCAATATTGGCCGAGTCCATGACGGCGATCAGCCGTTTGCGCATCAACTCGCGGAGGGCCAGATTTTTAGCCCAGCCTTTATGTTGTTCGGGGGCCAGCGTATCGGCATTCACGTCGAGCAGCGCCTTCTCCAGGTACGGATGAAATTGTTTGGACTTAATAATTGATCCCAGCGTTTTGTGAGGGGCATTGGGGCCGAGTGTCGCCAGATAGGCGTTAAAATCACGCCGTAGCTGCGGGATTGTATCCATGGCCCGGCTGATGGAATCGAGCGATGGCAACCGGATGGGGTCAATAATGGTGGCTCCCGCCTGCCGCAATTCCTCAATAGCATGGTCGAAGAGCGCCACGACCTGCGAATCGGCTTTGGCGGGCAGGCACAGTTGCCGGAACACCCCGATCCGTGCTCCTTTCAGGCCGTTTTTGTCCAGAAAGCGCAGGTAATCGGCCTGTATGTTGCCCTGGCTGCGGCGGGTAACACTGTCGGCCGGATCGTAGCCGGCGATGACATTCAGGACACGGGCGGCATCTTCTACCGTCTTGCAGATCGGGCCGCCGGTGTCGTTGGTGAGCGCCAGCGGCACAATACCGTCACGGCTGATGAGGCCCATGGTGCACCGGAAACCGACCAGACTCTGGTTGGCCGCCGGTCCGCGGATCGAACTGCCGGTATCGGTGCCAAGCCCGATGGTACCGAAATCCGCCGCGACGGCCGCCGCCGTACCGCCGCTTGAACCGGAGGTTGTCCGGCGGGTATCATAGGGATTGCGGGAGTAGCCTGGTAATACCGAGCTTACCGAGAAGTTGCCGGTGTAGGCAAATTCAGCCAGATTCGACTTGGCAATCAGTATGGCACCGGCTTCGCGCATCTTCCGGACAACATACGCATCGTCGGGCGGAATTGAGTTTTTCATGGCCAGTGTGCCGTTCGACGTCGGCATGTCGTAGGTATCGTAGTTGTCTTTCACGATCACCGGTATACCATGCAGCGGGCCCGCGAACGTGCCGGTAGCCTTGTAAAGGGAATCGAGCCGGTGGGCTTCTGTGAGCGCTTTCGGATTGACCAGAATCAGGGCATTGATCGACGGCCCCTGCTTGTCGTAGGCCGCAATACGGTCGGGGTAGAGCTGTACGAGGGTGGTGGCCGTTAATTTGCCTTGCCGCATGGCCTGGTGCAGGTCGGCGACCGATACTTCCCGCAGTTGTTTGGGAGAAAAAGACTGTGCGTTCACCGACAGGCAAATGCCGGTAAAGGCTACCCAGATCAGGAGTAGTCGTTTGGACATAGTGTATAGGTTAAGTAAGTGATGGGTAAGCGCACGATTAACGTCGTACTTCCTTAAAGCTACTGACGGGACCGATATAAAGCAACCTGCACTCGTAGAGCCGCAACATCTTGCGGCTCATTACGCGCAAGCAGCTTCAGATTTGCGGCTCATTGCGCGTAAGCAGCGTCAGATTTGTCTCATTATTCGCCTGGTTGCCTTCAGCTATGCATCTATAATTGAGGGAGGGAGCCGCAAGATATTGCGGCTCTACGGACAGGCTGGCGGATAATGTTTTGCCATTGCCTGTTTGGGATAGGTGTTGTTGGTAAAGCGTTTTTCGGATAAGGCTATTTATAGGATGAAATACCAATTTCGTGCTGAATGATACGCTTTATTCCTGTGATCTATACATTTGCATTATCAAATTGTTAACCTTAATTCCGTTCAGACAATGGTAATTGGCGTTCCTAAAGAAATTAAAAACAACGAGAACCGTGTAGCCCTGACACCAGCAGGTGTTACCGAATTGCGTAAGCATGGCCACACTGTATACATCCAGTCAACGGCTGGCGCAGGTAGCGGGTTCGACGATGAGGAATATGCTGCCGCCGGCGCAACGATTCTGCCTACAATTGAGGAGGTATATGCAATTGCGGAGATGATTGTAAAGGTGAAGGAACCGATTGCGCAGGAGTACCCGCTGATTAAGGAAAACCAGTTACTGTTTACCTATTTCCACTTTGCTTCATCGGAAGAATTAACGCATGCCATGATTGCGCAGAAAGCGGTTTGTCTGGCGTACGAGACCGTTGAGAAAACTGATCGCAGCCTGCCGTTGCTGATTCCGATGTCGGAAGTAGCTGGCCGGATGGCCGTTCAGGAAGGCGCAAAATACCTCGAAAAACCGTTGAAAGGCCGTGGTATTCTGTTAGGCGGTGTGCCGGGCGTGAAGCCTGCCCGCGTGCTGGTACTGGGTGGTGGTATTGTTGGTACACAGGCGGCCAAAATGGCGGCTGGTCTGGGTGCACACGTAACATTGATGGACGTTAACCTGACCCGTTTACGGTATCTGTCAGACATCATGCCAGAGAACGTGGATACCATGATGTCGAACGAATATAATATCCGTGCCGAAATCAAGCAGTCGGACCTGATTATCGGGGCTGTTCTGATTCCGGGCGCGAAAGCACCTCACCTGATCACGCGTGATATGTTAAAACTGATGCGTCCGGGTACAGTGTTGGTCGACGTAGCGGTTGATCAGGGGGGCTGTATTGAGACATGTACACCAACTACGCACGAGAACCCGACGTTTATTATCGACGATGTGGTACATTACTGCGTAGCCAATATGCCGGGGGCTGTGCCTTACACATCAACGGTAGCACTGACAAATGCAACCATCCCGTATGTGTTGCAACTGGCGAATAAAGGATGGCAGCAGGCTTGCCGTGACAACGAAGAGTTATTGAAGGGCTTGAACGTGGTGAACGGAAAAGTTGTTTACAGCGGTGTTGCTGAGGCTTGGGAGCTACCATTAACACCAGTAAGCGACGTGTTACGGAAAGTTATTGCTGTTTAGTACCTTTATAAGCAAGTAGGAAGCGCTGCGGACTCCGCAGCGCTTTTTTTGTTTACAGGGTGCCGGATATTCAGCCGCTGGTCCCACCCTATAGATTCTCCTTCACCAGCGCCTCCCATTCGGCCTGTAACGTGCCTTTGAAGACCGGGGTACCCGCCCGCCGGTACCAGTAGCCTGCATTCCATTCGTCGCCTTCCTTGCGGTGCAGGTAAGCGTGCAGGCGGTCATAGGCTTTTGTGCCTTCCTTATGTTGGGCAATGTTATGTGCCTGTTCCCAATCGTCGTTGCCGTCATGCCACAAGGCGGTCAGAATCGGGTTAATGCCTGCCGGAGGCGTTGATCCGGCGAGAGAGCTCGTAAATGCTTCGTATGTCATGTGCTGTTGAGATTATTTTTCGGATTTGCGTAGGGGGGGATGGCCGGTTGCCTGTCATACCATTGCCGGCAACCAATGAACGGCCCTGACCAGATCAGCGGCTTATTTGTAAACAACAAGAAAAAGAACCATGCGTGTACCCTGTTTTTTAATAGTCCTGACCGGACTGTTATGCCATCCCTTTGCCCGCGCCGACCGCGATGATTTTCCGGTGCCACCTTCGTCGGCCAGCCGCCTGTTTTACATTCAGCGCAGCAATAATACGAATACCGTCATTTACGATGCCAATATGTTGGCAGATAAAAAGCTGGACCCTCACAAACCGGTCTCCGTATACTGGATCCGTTATGCCGAAAAAGGCCAGCAGGAAGGTCTGTCATTTTTTCAGTGGAAAATGGCCTATGGGTATAAACACCGCCCGCTGAACGGTGCCGACGGCTTCGAATTCAGCCTGAACGCGTTCGACAAACGGCCGATTCACATCACCAGCGAACATGGCCATGCCACCGCCATAATGCAGATCAGTGGCCGTCCGGCGCGGCTGCATAAGGTGTTTGTCCAGATTGCTCCCGGCACCCGCCTTATTCCCGATGTGCAGTATATCGAGCTGTTTGGCGTAGATGCCGACGGTAACCGCCCTGTCTACGAGCGTATTATGATTTAAGGGCAACGGAAGTAGGTTCCGTGTAACAATTTCTGACCGACAGAACCGGAATATCATTCCGGTTTACATTCCTTATGAAACAACAATCTTTTGAACAGGACGTACAGCCGCTGTTGCTGTACGCAGTGCCCCTTATTGTCTTTTGTATACTGCTCGAATGGTGGTTTACCCGCCACGACGATCACCACCAGCCGTACGATTCCGGCGATTTTAAAGCGTCAGTCGGTATCGGGCTGGGGAGTCTGCTTATCAACGGGGTACTGAAGGCCGCAACAGTGGCGATGAGTCTCTTCTTTTATGAGCTTGTTCCGTGGCGTTTGCCGGAGACATGGTGGGTCTGGATACTGGCGTATGCGGGCATCGATCTCTGTAACTATACTGCTCATTATGTGGCCCATAAACAACGGTTCTGGTGGGCAACCCACGTCACGCACCATTCGTCGGAACACCTGAACCTGTCGACTTCTTTCCGGAATTCATGGACCCAGTACCTGAAAATCGTGTTCTTTATCCCGGTCTGGTGCCTGGGCATTCATCCGGCGATTACGTTCACTTGCTACCAGCTCGATCTCTTATATCAGTTCTGGATTCATACCGAGGTAATTCCGAAGCTGCCGCGCTGGATTGAGTTTGTTTTTGTAACGCCGTCGCATCACCGCGTACATCACGGCTCCAATACCGCCTATCTGGACAAGAACTTCGGTACAACGTTTATTTTGTGGGACCGCCTGTTCGGTACGTTTGCGGAAGAGACGGAAAAGCCGGTCTACGGGCTGACGAAGCCGGTTGGCTCGTTTGATGTAATTTACCTGAATTTTCACGAATGGGCGGCCATCTGGCGTGACCTTCGTAAAGCGACCTCCTTCCGGCAGGCATGGGCCATCCTTTTCGGCCCGCCAACCTGAGTCCGTTTTTGACAGGATTACAGGATTGACAAGATAGAATTTGACAGGATTACATGATTAACAGGATTTAATTTTAAACGTCCTGTTAATCATGTAATCCTGTCGAAAGAAAATCAGGCGAAGTATTCCATCATACGAATCCTGTCCAAAATAAGTAATCAAAGTAATCATTCCATCATACGAATCCTGTCTCAGAGCGGCAGATAAACGGAGAAGGTCGCGCCGGCCCCATCCTGAGCCGTGGCGATGATCGTCCCTTTATGATTCTCGGCGATCTTCATGCACATGGCCAGCCCGATACCGGTACCCATGTACGTATTTCGGTCGTGGAGACGGTGGAAAATCGTGAAAATCTGCTCGGCATACTTAGGGTCAAACCCAATGCCGTTGTCCTGGACGATAATCTTGATAAACGGCCGGTCTGTTGTGACTTTGTTAAGCTGCTTCAACTCACTCAGCGGCACATTCTCCGCCCGGATACGAATTTCCGGCCGCTTGTCAGAGAATTTAATGGCATTGGTGATCAGGTTAGTAAAGAGCTGTGAAAGCTGAAGCGGTATGCCTTTTATGGTAGGCAGCGGTGTGCGCTCAATGATCACATTCCGCTGCTCAATCAGTAATTCAAGGTCGGTCAGGATACTGTCCAGAATACTATTCAGGTCAACCTCCCGGAACAATTCGTCTTTTTTCGACAACCGCGAATAGTCAAGCACAGCCTTGATGAGCTGGGCCATGCGCTGGGCCGACGAGGTAATTTTACCAAGGTAGCGGCCCGCCATGTCCGGATCGTTCAGGTTATGCTCCAGCAGATCGGAGAAGGTCTGTATCTTGCGGAGCGGTTCCTGGAGGTCGTGGCTGGCAATGTAGGCAAACTGCTCCAGTTCGTGGTTGATCTGTATCAGTTCCTTATTAGTCCGCTCGATTTTCTGCGTGGCCTCGACCAGTTCCGTTACGTCGTGCGACAGAATCAGCACGCCATAGACCTCATCTTTCTGGCGGAGCGGGATAAAATAGTTTTCGAAAAAGCCGTTGATGACCGCCGAATAGGTGATGGTATTGTGCCTGAAATGGCCGGCCAGGGCGTCGAGCGAATCCTGATGCGCTTTCGAACCCCGGGCCGCCGGGAATACTTCCAGATAGCCACGACCCAATACCTGATTCCGGCTGCGCTTGTAGAGTTGCTCGAATTTACGGTTAACAGCCGTGAAATTCAGGTCATTGTCCAGTACGGCAATGACGTGGGCCGAGGCGTCAAAAATCGTTTCGACAAACTCTTTCTGGATGCTCAGCTCTTCATTTTTACGCAGTAGCTCGCGGGTACGTTCCTGCACTTTCTGTTCGAGCTCGTCGGCACTATTCTGCGCCTGCTGACGGGCATGGACCATAGCCGTAATGTCATGAGCCAGCCCCATGATGCCGGTGATGGTGCCGTCTTCCTCCCGTAACGGTGTGAAGATCAGCTTGACATAGATGGTTTTCAGGAGGCCGTTATTCAACAGGGTCGCCGGGATTTCATTCGCGATAAACGGTACTCCCGTATCATAAACGTTCCGGACAATGGTTTCAAAGGGCTGGTCTTTAACTTCGGGCAGTGCGTCGAATAAAGGCTTATGCATCACTTCTTCCCGTGTACGGCCCCAATATCGCAGCATGATGTCGTTGGCCAGTTCGATGCGGAATTCCCGGCCGCGGTACAGGCCGATCCCTACCGGAGCCTGCATGAACAGGTTTTGGAGGTGCGCAGTATTCTGCTTCCGGATGCGCGACAGCTTGATCTGCGAACGGATACGGGCCAGCAGTTCCTTTGCTGAAAATGGTTTGACCAGGTAATCGTCGGCCCCAATGTCGTAGCCTTCAATTCTGGCCTCTTCGCCGGCGCGGGCCGACAGGAAAATAACCGGAATCGCCGCCGTTTCCGGATTGTTTTTGAGGGCACGCAGCAACCCTATGCCGTCGAGAACCGGCATCATAATGTCGCTGACAACCAGATCCGGTTGTTTTTGCTGAATCATCTCCAGCGCCACCTGTCCGTTCGGAGCCGTATCAACAGCAAACTCGCGCAGGGCCAGCCGCTGGATATAGGCCCGCATATCCGGGTTGTCATCAACAATCAGGATGCGGGCAGAGGCCTGGTCCGGCGGCGCTCCGGCGGCTACGAAATCCTGCCGGATTTCCGGACCGGCGTGCGTACTGGTTTCGCTCAGGCTAAGGGCTTCCTTTACAAAAAGATCCGGTATGATCGACTCGTAATGTACATCCCGTTGATCGGCTACCTGCTCCGGCGGCAGATGCTGTTTGCCCAGTAACAGCCTGACCGTAAATGTACTGCCTTTGCCGGGCTCACTGTCGATGGTAATGGTGCCATGATGCAGCCCTACCAGTTCATGGACCAGTGACAGGCCGATGCCGGTTCCTTCGTAAGTGCGTCCGGTTGAGTTGGCAATCCGGTGAAACCGGTCGAACATACGGGGAAGCTCTTCCGCCGGAATGCCGACACCCGTGTCCTGTACCCGAAGGACAGCCTGTTCGCCTTCGCGGGTCAGGGAAACGGTAATGCCGCCCTGAAGGGTATATTTAAATGCATTAGACAGGAGATTGAGCACGATCTTTTCCCACATCTCACGGTCAACATATACGTCATGTCCGTTTAAATCGCACGAAATTGTCAGCTGCAGGCCAACCTGATCGACCAGGGAGCGGAAGCTGCTGGCGAGGTCGGCCGTAATCAGGGCGAGGTCGGTTGGGTAGAAGCGCGCCTCTGCCCGTTTTGCCTCTAACCGGCTGAAATCCAGTAGTGAATTAACCAGTCTAAGCAGCCGCATGGCGTTCCGGTGACTGGATTCGATGCGGTTCCGTTCAACAAACGTCAGGGACGAGTCCGGTTCATTAAGCAGCTCTTCCAGCTGGCCAAGCATAAGCGTGAGCGGAGTCCGGAACTCGTGGCTGATGTTACTGAAAAATGTGGTTTTAGCGCGGTCCAGCTCCACCAGGGCTTCGGCCCGTCTGCGCTCTTCCTCATAGGCGCGGACGTTGGTAATGCCTGTACCGATCTGATCGGCAATGAGTTTGAAAAAGCCAAGGTACTTTTCGTTCGCAAGGCGGTAAGGGTTCAGTCCAACGAACAGTACCGTCAGCGGCTGGCCGGTATTGGTCAGTAACACCGGCTGCAAAAGGGCCGTTGACGGTGCCTGCGGCCATGATCCTTTGGGCAGTTCCCGGAACCGGTCGCCCAGGGCGGCAAGCATACCGGCACCGGACGATGTCATGCCCTGCTGCAAAAGCGCCGCTACCGGATGTGGGTCATGCAGCGACAACTGCGGAACGGCCAGGGTAGATGCCGGATCCATATCGGTATTGCCGACCAGCGTTGCGGTCTGCTGCTCATAATCCAGCTGATAGAGCAAGGCAAACGGAAAGTCCTGCGGATTTTTCTGCAACGCCAGCATGGCGGCTTCATACACTTCTTCAACCGACTGATTATCAATTGCCGCATTCCCGACATCTTTTAACGTCCGGATATGCCGTTCACTGATGATCCGTTCCGTTTCGTCGGTGTTAGCGCAGATGATACCGTGAGTGCCGCCGTGATCGCCGGGCACCGGGCTGTAGGAAAATGTGTAGTAGGTTTCTTCGGGATAGCCGTTCCGCTCCATAATCAGCAGCAGGGCTTCATCGTAGGTACCTACGTTATCACGCATAACCCGTCCGGCCCTTGACCCGGCTTCATCCCAGATTTCATGCCAGACCACCGAGGCCGGTTGTCCCAGGGCTGCGGGGTGTTTTCCGCCCAGAATCGAGCGGTAGGGGTCGTTATATAAGTTAATGAGCTGATCACCCCACCAGACAAACATGGGCTGGCTGGAGGTCAGAATAATCCGGATGCAGGTTTTAAGGCTCTGCGGCCAGTGCTCTACAGGCCCTAACGGAGTTGCGGACCAGTCAATCGAACGAAGTAGCTGACCGGTTTCGCCACCGCCCTGGAGAAACTCTGGTATTGGCTGCCCCTGATGTACCATAACGTTAACGTTGAGTCTGCCAGTAGTGAACTGGTAAATTGCCTGACCGGCAAATCAACTAATTTATGACAGATTTTCTCAGTATTTAGCAAAGATATGAGCCAACGCCTGCGTCAGAATCGAAATGCTGGGCGGTTTGGCAACATAGTCGGTCGCGCCGAGCGCTTTGGTTTCCTGAATATCTTTTAACTCCGACGAAGTCGAGTACATGATGACAGGCACCAGGCTCAGCCGGGTGATTTTTTTCAGTTCAATCAGACATTGCCGGCCGTTCATACGGGGCATGTTCAAGTCAAGGAAAATGTAATGCGGTATAAACGATTCGTCCTGCCGGAGCTTGGTGAGGGCATCAATACCGTCATTAGCAAAAAGACAGGTTATGGCCGGATCAACTTTTTGCAGCGCCAGTGCGAAAATTTCCTGATCGTCAACATCATCGTCTACCAGAAAACACGTTTTATGCTGGTCCATAGGTAAGTATTTAGCAGTAAACTTACACTTTTTATTTTTAAGTTACTGTTTAGATAAGGGCTTAAACAGGTTAGAGCGTTTTTTTTAGAACTTCAAAATTGAGTTCTTGTTTAGGTGCTCCAAATGAAGGGTCTTTGGGAAAAGGTTTCAGAATACCTGTCCGTTGATAACCCCGCCGCTCATACCAGGCAATCAGTTCATGCCGCAGCGTAATAACAGTCATAATCACGGCACTGCATCCCCGGGCAAGGGCATATTGTTCGGATGCGTCAATCAGTTTGCGTCCGATGCCCTGCGCCTGTGATAAAGGATCAACCGTCAGCATGCCAAGATACAGGTCATCTCCCTGCTGTTCAAGAAAAACACAACCCTTCAGCTGATCATCTGCCCGGATGGTCAGAATGGTTGCCGCCGGATTTGTCAGTTGCGTGGCCAGGACTTCTTCAGTCGTCCGGACGCCGCCGAGCAGGTCAGCTTCGGTGGTCCAGCCCTTTTTGGAGCTTTCTCCGCGATAGGCGCTGTTTACCAGAATATTCAGGGCCGGTACATCGGCTACGGTAGCGGGTATAATTGTCATGGTTATCAGTACATAGGTTTTAAGTGGCACTACAGCTATTAATTATCCGGCTTCATCTAATGCCTGCCGGACGATGCCGCAGGCCAGGTGGATTTCGTCTTCCGTAATGGTCAGGGGGGGAGCGATCCGCATGGAGTTGTTGCAGAACAGGAACCAGTCCGTAATCACACCGGTTTGACCGGGCTGATTACCGTAGGCAATGGCCTGATCGATAACCGGTTTCAGGACCTCAAACGATTCCATTTCGGCTGCCATCATCAGGCCTTTTCCGCGGATTTCCCTGATTTTCGGATGCACCAGTAACGACCTGATCAACTGGCCTTTGGCTTCTGCCTGCTGGTGTAGCCCGTTGCTCAGAATGGTCTGAAGGGTAGCCAGTGAGGCAGCTGCCGACACAGGGTGACCACCGAACGTAGTAATATGGCCCAGAACCGGATTTTCTTTAAAGACACCCATAATCTCCGGCGAACTGATAAATGCCCCGATCGGCATACCACCGCCCATACCTTTGGCACACAGTAAGATGTCGGGTGTAATTGGCTTGCCGAAGCCCTGAAAGGCCCAGAACGTGCCGGTCCGGCCGAAACCGGTCTGAATTTCGTCGAAAACCAGCAGGGCACCAACGTCGGTGCAGCGTTCCCGGACGGCCCGCAGGTAGGCAGGATCAGGAACCCGCACACCGGCCTCACCCTGTACCACTTCCATGATCACGGCGGCGGTCCGGCTTGTAATGTACTCGAGATGCGGCCAGTGCCCGTGCTGTATGTGCCGGATATCGGGAAGTAACGGCCGGAAGTTACGCTTGAAGTTTTCGTCACCCGATAACGACAGCGCTCCCTGCGTTGCCCCGTGGTAGGCATTGACGCAACTGATAATTTCTGTCCGGCCGGTATAGCGCTTGGCGAGTTTCATCGCGCCCTCGACGGCTTCGGTGCCGGAATTGGTAAAATACACATTGCTCAGCGAGGCTGGTAACGTCTGGCTGAGCGCATGCGCGAGCTGAGTTTGCGGACTCTGGACATATTCCCCATATACCATCAGGTGCAGGTAATGATCGAGCTGTTCCTGAATAGCGGCCAGTACATTCGGGTGCCGGTGACCGACATTGCTGACACCAATGCCGGAAATCAGGTCAATATATGCCTGACCATTGTGGCCATGCAGGTAAACGCCTTCGGCCCGGTCAATTTCAAGGGCGAGCGGAAAATCGGATGTCTGGGCAACGTGCTGAAAAAACAGCTGCCGGTGGGTAATCTGCTGCAATGGAAAATAAAACTGGTCTGTTACAAAGGTACGGCTTTCACGTGGTTTTAAGTTCGTTCACTCCGCGAAAAGGGGTGCTGTGCCACTTATTCACTCTTTTGCTTTTCGTTCTTTCGCCGCTGCGGCGGGCCGCTCTTTGACTTATGCGTGCCGGCAGGGGAGTGCGATCCGGAAGGTAGCACCTTTTCCTTCCTCGGAGTGTGCCGAAATCCGGCCGGTATGGTTTGCTACTATGCGCTGACAGAGGGCCAGACCGATGCCTGTTCCGTCGTATTTAGCCTTGCTGTGCAGACGCTGAAACAATCCGAAAATCTGCCGCGCATATTTGGGGTTAAAACCGATGCCGTTGTCCGTAACCTGTATGTCGCAGTATTCTTCGCCGTTGGCAGTATCAAGACCCGTTTCACCGGTTTCCGGTAAACCGGGTAAGATAGTTGAGCGGATGGTGATAACCGGAGCAATGCCGGTCTGGCTGAATTTGAGCGAGTTACTGATCAGATTATAAAAGAGCTGGTACATCTGCAGCGGCACTGCATCAATTGTACAAAGATCGCTGAACGTAACCTGGCCGCCTTTTTCGGCAATAAGCAGTTCGAGGTCGCTCATAACATCACGCACAGTCTGATTCAGATCAACCCGCTGCATGGGATGATCCTGCTGAGTCATGCGCGAAAAGTTCAGAATATCCTTAATCAGCAGCGACATACGGCTGGCAGATGCTTCCACCCGGTCCAGCAGCTGTCTGCCGGATTCACCGAGTTTATCTGCATATTCGGCCTGAAGTAAACTGCTGAATGACTGTATTTTACGCAGCGGTTCCTGCATATCGTGCGAGGCCACGTAGGCAAACCGCTCCAGTTCCTGATTGGATTGCTGAAGGTTTACGTTCAGTTTCCGTAACTGTTCGGTTCGTTGCTGTACCAGCCGTTCCAGTTCCTGTTCGGCCATTTTCTGAGCCGTTATGTCCTGTACGGTGCCGATGATCAGATACGGAATCCTGTCATCATTGAAGAATACGCGGCCTACTGAACGCACCACCCGTTCCTGACGGGTTTCCAGATGAACGATTGTGTATTCGTCTTCGTAGTACCCGCCGGCTTGTGGATCGAGCGTTTGTCTGGCTTTCTCAATAAACCGGTTACGGTCTTTAGGGTGTATGGCCATAACGCCGGCTTTAGGGTCGATACTGGCCTGTTCGAAGCCAAACCACTGCCGGAGCCGTTCCGAAAAATAGGCTTTCCGTTCGGGAATATTCACCCGCCATGTGCCCAGCTGAGCCGCTTCAATCGCCGTCCGGAGCTGTTCTTCTGCCTGACGGGTCTTGCGCCGGTTGTGCACCAGATTCGTTACATCCACGGCCATGTTCAGGATCGCGTAAATTTCGCCCGATGTATTGCGGAGGGGTTTATACGTGAAGTTGAAATAAAAACTCTGCAGTTTACCGTCAACCACCAGATCGGCGCGGTCTTCTTCGGCCTGATAGGGAACGCCGGTTTCGTATACGCTCGCCAGCAGGTCATGAAACGGCTGGCCGTCCAGTTCCGGCAGGGCGTCGGCCAGTTTTTTGCCGATAACGTCAGCTTGCTTGCCCCATACTTTCAGCATCGCCTCATTGGCCAGCTGAATAACCATGTCTTTACCCAGATAGACGGCGGTAGCAATCGGGGCTTCATCGATGAGTGTTTTAAATCTCAATTCACTTTCTGCCAGTTCTTTACGGGAGTTGACCTGTGTGGTAACCTCATAGGCGATCACCATAATTCCCCTGTTGGTCTGGCTGCTGTGGCTTAACGGAGAGTAAACAAAATTGAAGTAAGCTTCTTCAAGCTGATTATTCCGCATCAGAAACCCTCTGGAATTGGAGCCGTTGTATGCAATGCCGGTGTTATAAACATCGGCCAGAATACCCGGAAATGGCTGGCCGATAAGTTCCGGTAATCCGGCCAGTAGCGGAAGGCCGATCACGGCGCGGGTTTTACCCCATAGCATTAACAGCATGTCGTTTGCCGACTCAATAACCAGTTGTTCACCCCGTAAAACGCCGACGGCAACGGGGGCTTGCTCGATCATGTTGACAAAACGCGTTTCGCTTTCGGCCAGCAGGTTCTTGGTATTGATTTCTTCGGTTATGTCAATGGCTGTCCCGGCAAAGCGATACGGATTATGCTGACTGTCAAAATAAACTTTCCCCTGACAACGAAGCCAGCGGAGTTTGTTGTCTTCAGCCCCGATGGTCCGGAAAACGCAGTAATAGATTCCGTCAGAAGCAGGGTTAAGGGCCTGCTTTACAGCGTTGTCTACTTTGTGCTGGTCCTGCGGATGAATATGCTTCAGTACCTCACTGTAGGTGATGGTATCGTGTTTTGAGAAACCGTAAAGTTGCTGGCAACGCTCGTCCCAGTGAATAACCTGATTGACAGGATCAAGGTCCCATATGCCCATCCCGGCCGATTCAAGCGCAAAGCGCATTCGTTCTTCGTTATCGGTGTCGTAGCCTGCCTGTGCCATTTTGTGTTAATGTACCAAAAGGATAAAGCTACAAATACCCGGAATGTTTAAGTTTTTATAAACATAAAAAAGGAATAAAATCAGATTGAACGGGATATTATATGAAGATATTGTTGTTTGATGTCGGTTGGTGTTCAGGTAAGCCTTGTCATAAAAAGCCCCGGCCAAAGAATCTTCAGCCGGGGAGCTTATGGTAAACTATACGTCGAAAAGAAAAGTAATTCCTCAGTTTGTGACTAAAGCAGGCGCAAATTCCTGCCGCGTACCCTCATCCACATGGATAACATACGCTTTGCCGCCAGCCCGTTCGATGGCCTCCGCCACCTTTTCGGGCTGTTCGGGGGCATAGGCAAACATACAGCCGCCGCCGCCGGACCCGTTGATTTTACCCCCATACGCACCGGCTTCAAGGGCAGCGTCGAGCATGCGGTCAATTTTAGGCGTCGAGATGCGCTGGGCTTCCCGAAGGTTGGTCTGGTGGCGATACTGCAGTTGTCCGAACGCTTTATGGTCAAGTACCGGAGCCTGAATAATTGTCAGGGCCTCGCGCAGAATATCGCGGTTCTCAATATTGCCCGACAGCAATGTGAACTCATCGGCCGTGAACAGATTTTTAAATGGGGCCACCTCATCGGTGGTCGTAGTATGCAGGCTAAAATCCGGAATTTCGGTTTTCAGCCGGTCCATGATCCGGAGCATACCGCCTTTGACCCGGCCCAGGATACCAATCGTATCTTTGGGTTCCGATGAGTCGCCGAGTACAAAGCTGCCCAGTGCCGGTCGCAGTGACTGTAGCTGAATGGCTGGCTGGCTGCTCAGGTAAATCAGGTTACCGACTGCCGTTGAATAATGATCCATCATGCCGCCCGGTTCACCAAATTCAAGCACTTCGGCCACGTAGGCAAGTTCCGCCAGCCGGGTAGGGGCCAGTTGCTGTGGCTGATCGGCCAGTTGGGTCAGCACATTCAGCCACGAAATCAGCAGGGCCGATGAGCTCGATGTACCGGCGTTGATCGGAATATTCCCGTGAATTTCGCCCTGGATACCCTGACTAAACGTAAATCCCTCGCGACGCAGCACGTTGATGGCACTCCGGAAATAATCCCGGTCGTGCTGATAGACCAGCGGCGTATCGGTCAGGGCAAATGCCTCTTCGGCACCGATGTCCGGTAACCCCAGCCGGACCTGTTTGTCTGGTACAGACACGGCACTGATCTGCACGCGGCGCGAGATAGCGGCGGCAATCACCGGCAGGCCCAGGTAATCCTGATGCTCACCGAACAGGCAGATACGGCCGGGTGTCGAAACGGTTAAGGGTAAAGGCTGCATGAATGTCAGGTAATTAAACAAAGAGTAACGGGGGATAAGCCGGTTTTTTCAGGTTGAGTAAATCAGAAAGAAAACTTAATAAACGTCATTGAGGGCAAAGATCGGGGCGTTGGTTTTCCATTTGCCACGGGTGAAATCAGGGATTTCAATGGGCTTGCTGCCCTGCGCAATCGACTGTTCCGACAGCGGGCTGATGGCACTCCAGACGGCTGCGTCATACACGTCAATCGGTGGTGCCACCTGATTTTTGACCGATTCAATAAATGCCCGCAGGACAAAGAAATCGATACCGCCGTGGCCGGCATTAGCCGCCGTTTCGGCGTGCTTTTTCCAGAGCGGGTGGTCATACTTATCCTGGTAGGCCGCGAACGGCTCCCATTGGTGCGGCTTCGGACTTTTGCCTTCGAGGTAAATCATGTCGTTGTCGTCCATCCAGATACCTTCCGTACCCTGAGCGCGGAAACCAAGCGAATACGGGCGCGGTGAGTTGGTGTCGTGAATGATCATGATGTTTTCGCCGTTGGCGCACTGAAGCATGGTCGTTACAACATCGCCCAGTTTGAAATTTACTTTGGCGTTCGGGTGGTTGGCACCGCCCTTGTCGACCACGTATTTATGCAGCCCCCGCGATTTGGTGGCCATGCTGGTCAGGTAGGTAAAGCGGTTGCCCCGGTTGATATTGAGCCAGTGGGCAACGGGACCGAGACCGTGGGTTGGGTACAAATCGCCGTTGCGGTCGACCGAGTGCTGGGTACGCCAGTGGGCTTCGGAATAGCCTTTGGCTCCGAATTCAGCGCCCACACCGCCAATCGATTTACCGTCGTTAAATTTGATGTTCCGCAGATCGTGCTGATACCCGCAATGGGCATACAGCATTTCGCCGAACATACCCTGCCGGATCATGTTCAGGATTGCCATCACGTCGCGGCGGTAGCAGACGTTTTCCAGAATCATGCAGTGTGACCCCGTTTTTTCAAACGTGTTCACCAGATCCCACGATTCTTTGAGGGTAACGGTTGCCGATACTTCGACAGCGGCATATTTCCCTGCCTTCATGGTTGCAACGGCCATCGGCACGTGCCATTCCCACGGTGTGGCAATCACAACGCCGTCGATATCATCCCGCTTCAGCATCTGCTGGAATGCCTCGTCTCCCTTTGTATAGGCTTCGGGCAGTTTCCGGCCGGCTTTCTCAATCATTTTGTTCGTCCGGCTGATGGCATCCGGATCCACATCGCAGATGGCCGTGATGTCGACATCATCGCGGTATAGCGCCTGGGCAACGTGACTGCGGCCCCGTGCTCCAACACCGATAAATGCCAGACGCACGCGTTGCAACGGCGCTTTGACCGGAGAGGCGGCGACCGGTGAGAGCAGTGACGGCATAAACGGGGTTGCGGCACCAGTCAGGGCGGCCGTTTTCAGAAAAGTTCGACGGGACGTAAAGGACATATTGCGTAGTGCTTAAAACCGGTAAAGGACAGTTCAGGTTAGGCATAACCCGATTTCGAACGAAAGTTACCCCGCTTGCCAGCCAAAAACAACCCGCAAACGAAGGTAAGAGGCGACATTTTCCGAATTTCTTTTGCACAAACGTTTGCACAACTGCATGCAAACGTTTGTGCAGAATCGCAGAAAATACAGGATTTATTCAGGCTTCGGGATGAAGGCCGGCCGAGTCACTCACCGATACAAAAAACAGAAGAATTCTCAAAATGGTACTAAAGAAATATTTTTTGTATTTTTCGTTGACGTCAGTCCAATTATTTAGAATTATTAGAAAAATACAATTGAACTGACTTTTTGAGGAATCTATGGTATTTAACCAATAATTGCCCGAATTATCCCGAAAAATGTAGGACGAAATAAAGAACTTTTGCATTTTTCGAATTGGATCGGTGCAAAAGTATTGCTTTAAAAAAAGCTGTGAGCATACCTTTGTCACGGAAAAATTAAATAATCCATTATGAAAACGATCCAATTATCCGCAGCTGCTCTGATCGCAGCATTTACCCTGGCAACGGCCACAACCGCCTCTGCTTTTGATGGTGCTATTATGGGTAAAGTTACAGTTGTGAAATCTGAATCAAAGAAGTTTCAGTTGCACATTCCTAAGACAATGACGCAAGGCAGCGGTGCTGTTCAGGTTTCATTGATCGACACAGACGGTACAATGTTGTTCTCAGGCACAGTAATCGACCGTACGCAAAAAGGTGTTCCTTTCGACGTAGCATCTCTGCCGGACGGTAAATACTTCCTGACAACAAGCACGAACACATGGTGGTCATCACAAGAGCTGAATATCCGTGACAACGCCCTGTCAATCGACGATACAAAGCTGACGCAGATTGCCCGTCCTACTATTTCTACATACGCTAAAAACAAACTGCAGGTAACAATCCCGACCGTTAACGTTGAATCAACAAACGTAGCGATCTACAACCAGAACGATGAACTGGTATTCGTGGAAGAAGTTGCCGGTAATGTTAGCCGTCTTGATCTGAATGGTCTGCCACAAGGTGCTTACACCCTGACAGTAGGTTCAGATGTAAAACGTTTCGCCGAACAAATCAAGGTAGAAAAATAAGAGATGGGGTCAGCGCTCGTATGTCGGCCCCCTTTCTTCTCCCTTTTCCTTTGGTTGAGAAGATAAAACGCCCGGATTCGTGATCGATCCCGGGCGTTTTTTTTATTAAAGAGTGGAAGAGCGAATGAGTTAAAGAGCGATCTGCCACTTCACTGTGTGTTTAGGCTACCGGTGCTTCGGCGGGGATGACGCCGAGTGCTTTGCCGACTTTTGTGAAGGCGGCGACGGCTTTCTGCAGGTGCTCCGGCTCGTGACCGGCCGAAACCTGTACCCGGATGCGGGCCTTGCCTTTCGGCACAACCGGGTAGAAAAACCCGATGACATAAATACCTTCTTCCAGTAAGCGTGCGGCAAACTGCTGGGCCAGCGGCGCATCGTACAACATGATCGGCACAATCGGGTGCTCACCCGGAATAATATCGAATCCGGCTGCTGTCATAGCCTCCCGGAAATACCGGGTGTTGGCTTCCAGTTTATCGCGCAGGGCCGTTGACTCCTCCAGAATATCCAGCACCGCCAGCGAGGCACCGACAATCGACGGAGCCAGGGTGTTCGAGAACAGATACGGGCGTGACCGCTGCCGCAGCATCTCCACAATTTCCT
The DNA here is from genome assembly GCF_945952095.1 of uncultured Arsenicibacter sp. Taxonomy (GTDB): domain Bacteria; phylum Bacteroidota; class Bacteroidia; order Cytophagales; family Spirosomataceae; genus Arsenicibacter. The sequence continues at coordinate 82,284 of NZ_CAMFHL010000003.1, forward strand.
TACGGGCTGCCGTAAACCCGCCCGAGGCACCACCCAGCGCTTTCCCGTAGGTGCCGGTAATGATGTCGATCCGGCCGAACACGTTTTTCAGTTCCGGTGTACCACGACCGGTTTTGCCCATAAATCCGCTGGCATGGCATTCGTCAACCATCACCAGGGCTTCGTATTTATCGGCGAGATCGCAGAGTTTGTCGAGCTGAGCAATCGTACCGTCCATCGAAAACACCCCGTCGGTCACGATCAGTTTACGGCGGCAACCCGATGCGGCCTGCAACTGTGCTTCCAGATCGGCCATGTCGTTGTTTTTATACCGGAACCGTTTGGCTTTACACAACCGGATACCGTCGATGATTGACGCGTGGTTGAGTTCATCCGAAATAATGGCATCTTCCTCGCCCAGCAGCGGTTCAAATACGCCGCCGTTGGCATCAAACGCCGCCGCATACAGAATGCAGTCTTCGGCACCGACAAAGGCGGCAGTCCGGCGTTCGAGTTCCTTGTGAATATCCTGCGTACCGCAGATAAACCGGACCGACGACATACCGAACCCGTGCGTATCCAGCGTTTTGTGCGCGGCTTCAATTACGGCCGGATGCGACGACAGGCCAAGGTAGTTGTTGGCGCAGAAATTAATCACTTCGCGGCCATCCTGAATGGCAATCGCGGCCGACTGCGGTGTAACAATGATGCGCTCGGCTTTATAGAGGCCGGCCTCCTGTAAGGCGTCAAGCTCCTGACGCAATTCGTTTTTCAGATTTCCGTACATGGCGGTTGATTTATGCGGTTTGTTGATAAAATGCGGTCAGTTGATGGATCATTTCGCGGGTCATGCGCGGCAGATCGAACGCCGGTTGCCAGCCCCAGTCGCGCCGGGCAATCGAATCGTCGATTGACTTTGGCCACGAATCGGCAATCTGCTGCCGGAAATCCGGTTTATAGTCGGTCTTGAAATCCGGGAAATGCCGCTGAATTTCAGCAGTAAGCTGTGCCGGTGTGAAGCTCATGCCTGCCAGGTTGTATGATGTCCGGACCTGGATACGGTCGGCAGGGGCATCCATCAGTTCAAGCGTTGCCCGGATGGCGTCATCCATATAAATCATTGGCAGGAGCGTGTCCTGATCCAGGAAGCAGGTAAAGTTTTCACCTTTTACGGCCTCGTGGAAGATGGCTACGGCGTAGTCGGTGGTGCCGCCGCCCGGCATAGACTGGTAGCTGATCACGCCCGGATACCGCAGCGACCGGATGTCCAGCCCGTAACGTTTGTGGTAGTACAGCTGCCAGTTTTCGGCGGCCACCTTACTGATGCCATACACCGTTGCCGGATCGAGCGAGGCTGTCTGCGGTGTTTCGTATTTCGGTGCCTGATCGCCGAACGCAGCAATGGAGCTGGGCACAAACACCTTGTCGAGGCTGAAGGTGCGGGCCACTTCCAGGACGTTCAGCAGTGTCTGCATGTTCAGGTTCCAGGTCGCAATCGGATCGGTTTCGCCCTTTGCCGACAGCACGGCGGCGAGGTGGTAGATCTGGGTAACGCCGTGCGTCTGCACGATTGCGGCCAGATCGTCGGCACGGGTTGCGTCCAGCTGTACGAAGCGATGCCCGCCAGAGGCTGGTTTGCGGAGGTCAGCACCAATGACCTGATCCGCACCGAAACGGTGCTGAAGTTCGGGAAGGAGGGCTGTTCCGATTTGCCCGTTTGCACCAATGATTAAAACGGTTTCCTGTTTCATAACGGCCTTTTGTTAAGGACTTCCGGGAGCATTAACCGCCGGAAGAGTTGTTTAGCGAAGCAATTATTGATGAAGTAATTTTATTGGCAAATCTATAAATGAAAGATAAAAAGATGGAATGTTGTTGAGAAATCAGTTAATATTGTGGTGTAGTGATTTATCTGTAGATAAAATATCTTATTCACTATTTCATAAGTGAACGGTTAAAGAAAAAATTTCTTCATGGAGCCGATTGACGAAATTGACAAGACGATTCTGCGGCTGCTGCAGCAGGATGCCAAGCTGACGACCAAGGAAGTGGCGGCCCAGCTAAGCCTGACATTATCGCCGGTTTACGAACGGATAAAGCGGCTGGAAAACCTTGGCTACATCCGGCAATACGTGGCAATTCTGGACAAAACCAGGCTTGGCCGGTCGATCACCACGTTTTGCCAGGTGTCGATGCGGTACCACGATAAGGCATTTATCGAAAAGTTTGAAGAAGAGGTGCAGAAACTGGAGGAGGTGCAGGAGTGCTACCACATGGCGGGTCAGGTCGACTTTCTGCTGAAAATAAACATCAGCAGTCTGGACGAATACCACGATTTTGTGAAAAATAAACTGTCCCAGATTGAAAATATCGGTATCCTGAACAGCACCTTTGTGTTAAAGGAAATTAAGCACGAACTTGGTTACCGGGTGTAACGCATGGATAAACGATGAAAGAAGCCGTAACGATCAAGGAAATTGCCCGCCGGTTAGCGATCTCACCGTCGACGGTTTCGCGTGCGTTGCAGGATCACCCGCGGATCAGCATCGCCACCCGGCAGGCTGTCCGGGCGCTGGCAGAAGAACTGAAATACCTGCCCAGTACGACGGCCCGTAACCTGCGGCAGGGAAAAACGGGGATAATCGGGGTAGTGGTACCCGAAATCCGCGAAAACTTCTTTTCGGAGGTACTCAACGGGGTCGAAGAAATTGCTTTCGACCGGAATTATACGGTTGCGCTCTACCAGTCGCATGACCGCTATGACCGCGAAAAGCAGATTCTGGACGTACTGGCCGCGCAGCGGGTCGACGGCGTGCTGCTGTCGGTAGCAAAGGAGTCGCGGCGGTTTGAGCACATTCAGCGCCTGATTGATTTACAGATTCCGGTGGTTTTGTTCGACCGGATACCGCCTGACATTCAGACGCATCAGGTAAGCTGCGATATGGAAAAGGGTGCGTATGATGCTATCAAATGGCTGGCCGGCCGGGGCCACCGCCGGATTGCCTTACTCAACGGCCCGCATCCGCTGGTGGCCAGTGAGGAGCGCTACAGGGGGTATATCAAGGCTTTGCTCGAAGAAGGATTGCCGGTCGAAAATGCGCTGATCAAGCGGGTGGATCTGACCCGTGCAGACATTCATCAGAAAATGAGCCAGTTGCTGGTCCTGCCGGAACCGCCCGATGCGGTGCTGGCCTTCAACGATTACGTGGCGCTCGATGCCATGCAGGTCTGCCGGATGCAGGGCCTGCGCATGAATCAGGATATTGTGTTTGTGAGTTTTGCCAATCTCCCCCTGAACGCCTACCTCGAACAGCCGCCGATGGCGTCGGTAGAACAGCATCCGTTCCAGATCGGGCAGACGGCCGCTGCCATTCTGATGTCGGTGTTACAGGAGAAGGAGCCGGTGTCTGACTGGAAGCAGGTTATGCTTGAACCCCGGCTTGTTTTACACAACGGACAGTTATAGCGAGCAGGATAAACAAAATTGTCTGACAGGATTACAGGATTATTATGATTTTTGGCCGGGCGCTGTGTGTCTTGTAATCCTGTCAGATAATTGTTGAGTTTAACAGGATTGGTATCAGCCTGCTAACTGTTTGCAATGAAAGACATGTATATCATGTAATCCTGTCTAACTATACTTTTCTGGTAAATCCTGCCAAAAATGATCAATTTTGCGCCCTGATAACTTAATTGGAACGATGGCAAAAGTTGTGCTCATTACCGGCGCGTCGACCGGCCTGGGTGAAAGCATTGGCAATCACCTGGTGCAGAAAGGGTATATCGTGTACGGCACTTCGCGGAATATTGAAGGCCAGAAAAAGGCGTTTAAAACGCTGAACATGGATGTCAGCAATGAAGAAAGCGTTGGGCGCGGCATTGAGCGGGTACTGGCCGAACAGGGTCAGATCGACGTACTGATCAACAATGCCGGTCTGGGTATTGCCGGTCCGGTGGAGTCGTTGTTGACCGATGACATAGCCCGTGTGCTGGATACCAACGTGATCGGGGCGGTACGCACCATTCAGGCTGTTCTGCCGCACATGCGTGACCGCCGGGTGGGCCTCATCATAAACATCAGTTCAATTGCGGCCGAGGCCGGGCTGCCGTATCGCGGGGCCTACAGTGCCAGCAAAGCGGCCCTCGACCGGATTACCGAAGCGCTGCGGCTGGAACTGGCGCCGTTCGGCGTACAGGCCTGTACCGTCCAGCCCGGCGGTGTCCGTACTGACATTAACAAAAACCGACTGAAGGTGCAGTTACCCGGCACAAGTGTCTACAAAAAAACATTCGAGCGAACCTACGAGCTGATAGACGAAAGTGTGAGTCAGGGCCTGGCCCCGGAGCTGTTCGGTGAATTAATCGAAAAAATCATCAACACCCCGCAGGTAGATCGTCTGTACCGCCTTGGCAAACCGCTGGAAAAGTTTTCGGTCATCCTGAAACGGATTTTACCCGTCGCCACATACGAAAAAATGATCCGCAAGCATTACGACATGTAACACAACCGTAGGGGTCACCCCACGTGGTGACCCAAAGCCAGATAGAACGGTGACCCAACTAAGCGAATATGGTGACCCAACCGAGCGAGTGCAATCACCCAACCCACCTGGAACGGAGCCCCAACCCCAAACACATACAGTATGAAAGTCAGTGGATTCACCATTATCCGGAATGCCCTGAAATACGATTATCCGATTGTCGAAGCCATCCGGTCAATTCTGCCGGTTTGCGATGAAGTGGTGGTCGCCGTCGGAAATTCGGAGGATGGTACCCGCGAGCTGGTAGCCGGGCTGAGCCCTAAAATCCGGATTATCGACACCGTCTGGGACGATAGTCTGCGGGAAGGCGGACGGGTGCTGGCCGTAGAGACCGACAAGGCCCTGGCCGCCATTTCGCCCGATGCCGACTGGGCCTTTTACATTCAGGGCGATGAGGTAATCCACGAAAAGTACCTGCCCGTGGTCAGGCAGGCCATGGAGCAGTACCTGAACCAGCCCGAAGTAGAGGGGCTGCTGTTTAATTACCTGCATTTTTACGGGTCGTACCGCTACGTGGGCGACTCCCGCCGCTGGTACCGCCGCGAAATACGCGTGATCCGGCCGACGGGCAACGTCGTGGCCTATCGCGATGCGCAGGGCTTCCGGACGGTTGAGAACAAAAAGCTGCATGTCAAACTCATTGATGCCTGGGTTTACCATTATGGCTGGGTGAAACCGCCGGATAAACAGAAAGCCAAGCTCCGTGATTTCGGCCGGTTGTGGAACGATGACACAAAAATGGACGGTGTGCTCGAACGGGCCGAGACATTCGACTATTCCGGTATTGATGCCCTGGCGCTGTTCAAAGACACGCATCCCGCCGTCATGCAGGAACGCGTCGACCGTATGAACTGGCTGTTCGACTTTGACATTAAGCAGAAAAAATATTCGCCTAAAAACCGGCTTCTGATGGCTATTCAGCGCTGGACGGGCTGGCGCGTCGGCGAATACCGGAATTACAAACTGCTGCGCTAAACATAAACGACCTGGTATTTTTTGCCGGGCAGCGCCCTGATGATACCCTGAAATTCGAGATTGAGCAGGAGAGAAGCCAGGCGGCCCATCGGAATCTGACTTTTCCAGCTGAGGTCGTCAATGTGCAGGTCGTTTTGCTGCCGGAGCAGGGCAACAACCTGGCTTTCTTCCTCCGTAAACTGATGCGACAGCAGGCTGGCGTTTGATTTACCCGTCCGGCCGGCCTGTTCCGGCTGATCCCAGTTCATGGCCGTAATCAGGTCGTCGGGACTGGGATAAATCCGGGCTTTGTTCTCACGGATCAGTTTGTTGCAGCCCAGGGAGAATGTCTGATTCAGCTGCCCTGGCACCGCAAAAACCTCTCTGTGGTAGTTATTCGCGTATTCGGCCGTAATCAGGCTCCCGCTTTTGACCGCTGACTCAACCACAACAACCATGTCGCTGAGACCGGCAATGATCCGGTTACGGGCCGGAAATAACCGCGCGTCGGGTTTGATACCAGGCCGGTTTTCGGTCAGCAAACCACCTTGAATAAGCATTTCCTGGGCCGTTTTCTGGTGCACAGACGGGTAAATCACATCCAGCCCGCTGATGATGCTGACCCCGTACGGTTTCATGCCCTGCACAATGTCTTCCGTAACCCGGCGGCCGTAGTCTGTTGCCTGCCGTGTACCGACCAGAGCGAGTGTCCGGCGCGCGTTGAGGTCGGCCGTGCCCTGCGCATAGAGCATTACCGGTGCGTCGTACAGGTCTTTGAGGCGTTTGGGATAGGCTTCGTCGGTATAAAACAAGGCCCTTGCCTCCATCCGGTCTAGTTTCTGCACTGTTTTTTCGGCCTCCTGGCGGACGGGTGTATGCAGGACGGCATGCGCCGTAGCGGGCCCGATGCCCGGTATTTTCTGTAATCTCACCGGAGTGCTCCGGAATACATCCTGCGCCGAGCCGCAGTAGCTGATTAACTGACGGATCAGGATGTCGCCGATGCCCGGCACAAGCGTTAACGCAATCTGGTGGAGTTTTTCGTCGGTCACAGGCTTATTATTAAGAATTCGTGTAATGAACACGTACCAATGTTACATTGGCTTCACTTGTGACGGTAAAACCCGTTAAATGGACACGGTATCTTTACGTTTCATTCATATTGAAGTAATCTCCGGAGTAGAATTTTGCAGGTGATTCAGGTAATCATCTATCTACTCTACATGTACAATACCAACCTTCTTAAAGTATCAGCCGTTATCTTAAGCGTAACGGCTTTTTTCGCCTGTTCAACAAACGAGCCGTCGAACGGGGTAAATTCAAACATTATTTTCAAGGCGCATTCCGTCAATCCGTCGCTGGTGAAAACAATGACGGGCTTTGAGAGCCTTGAGGTACTGCCGCTGATCAGCTCGGACGACAAACTGGAACAGTCGCCGAACTTTGTGTACGGTGGCCAGCCCGACGGTGCCGGTCTGATGAAAGACCCGGCGAGTGATGGCTACATTTTCGTGACCAACCACGAATACCTGCGCTCTGCCTCACGCGTTTACCTCGACAAAACGCTGAAACCGGTAAAAGGGGAGTACATCGTCAACTACGAAGGCGGAGTTTGGCGGCTGTGTTCGGCTACCCTCGCAACGCCTGATGTGCATGGCTTCGGCCCTGTATTTCTGACTGCCGGAGAGAGTGGTGCCGAGTCGATGGTGCATGCGATCAGTCCGGTGGGTGCTGCCGACGTGAAAAACAAAGACCGTGTACTGCCTGCGCTCGGCAAGGCATCAATGGAAAATGCCGTACCGCTGCCGAAAGATGCTTTCGCCGGTAAAACGGTGATTATCATCGGTGAAGATGACTCAAACGGTCAGTTACTGGCGTATGTTTCCAACACCGTGGGTGATCTGCAGAATGGTAAACTTTATTTCCTGCGTCAGAAAAGCCAGGACCCTGTTGAGACAAACATGAAAGTCGGTCAGTCGTACGACGTTGAGTTCGTGGAAGTAGATAACGCGAAAACCCTGACGGGTGCGCAGATCGCTTCGTTGTCGGTGGAGAAAAAAGCCATACAGTTTGCCCGTGTCGAAGATGTGGATTACCGCAAGGGCGGCGGGGCTAACAGCCGCGAGGTTTACTTTACCGCAACCGGTGTTGCGGCTGCTCAGAAAGACCCGATTGCCGGTAAAACCATGTGGGGCCGTGTCTACAAGCTGGTGCTGGACGCCGCCAATCCGCTGGCGGGTAAGCTGACACCGGTCATCGACGGTGAGGTTGATCCGGGCAACAGCATTGTGAACCCGGATAACCTGTGCGTAACCGAAAATTACGTTTACATTCAGGAAGACGGCGACTCGTTCTATCTGGACAACAAACACGATGGCCGCATCTGGCAGTTCAATATCGCAACCGGTCAGAATAAAGCGATGATTGAAATGAATCACCGCCGGACAGATGCTACGTTTAACGCGAAGTATAACTCCCTAAATACGAACCTGCTGAGCTCATGGGAGTACGGTGCGATGCTCGATATTTCAGACATCGTCGGCGTGCCGAATACGTTCATGATCAACCTGCACCCGCACACCTGGCGTGACATGAAATACAGCAATGCTGATGGCAGCTCCGTGAGCAAGGCAACCAGTCTGTCTGATGCTGCAACAGGCGCTTATGCCGAAGGTGGTCAGACTATTATCGTTCGAGGCATTCCCCGCTAATCCAATTTAACTGAAAACCGGCCCCTCATGCCTGTGTGTGAGGGGCTTCTTTTGTTAATCCTATGAAGCAGAACGGATTGGTGTTAGCGGGTATAAGTCTGGTCGCCCTGCTGACGGTCGGTTTTCTGAGCATCCGGCAAGCCGGACAACTGCTGTTCAGGCCAACAGAACAGTTGAAAGGGCAGGTTACCCGGCAGCTCGACAGCCTCGATGCGCGGATCGTAAAGACCTTATTACTGCCCGCCGCACAGGGAGCCGCGCCTGATGAGTTGCGACGGGCATTTCTGGCCTGCCGTAAACTGTACAAAGGCATTGAGCCCTTCTCGGAATACTTTTTTCCGGCAACGTCGCGCTTAATCAACGGACCGCCTTTGCCTGAGATCGAAGCGGAAGAAAACAAGGCATTTGAGCCGGAAGGCTTTCAGGTCATTGAAGAGCTACTTTACCCTGAAGTTGATACGACGCAGCGGGAGGTGCTGACCGCAGAAATCCGGAAACTGCGCCGTGAAGTAGCCCGTTGCCGGCAGTTGTGGGCGGTGACCACAGTGACCGATGCCCACGTGTTTGATGCCCTGCGGTTGCAGGTGTTCCGTGTCATGACACTGGGTATCAGTGGATTTGATACACCGCTGTGTCAGACTGCTATTCCGGAAGCGGCTGTGAGTATGCAGCATATCCGGCAATACCTGCATGGCTATGCAAAAACGCAGCCCGCAGGCGATACCCTGATTCGTCAGCTTGAGGCGGCAGTGGTGTACCTGAACCAGCATCCGGATTTTAATTCGTTTGACCGTGCCCGGTTCATCCGGCAATATGCCAATCCGGTATCGGAGCAGTTGCTGGCCTTGCAGCAAAAACTGTCGGTGCCGGTGCTGACCGACCGGCGGCCGTTGCGGTCCTCGGCTGCTACCTTATTTGCGGTTGGGGCTTTTGATGCCGACGCTTATGCCACCACCGCCGGTGCGCGTATGAATCCGGCCAAAGTCGAGCTGGGGCGTAAACTGTTTTCCGACCCCGTTCTGTCGGCCAATAACCAGCGGTCGTGTGCCGGTTGCCATCAGCCCGACCGCGCCTTTACCGATGGGTTAGCCAAAAATACAACCCTGACGGGCAACGGGCTTGTGGCCCGAAACACGCCGACGTTGCTGCATGCGGCGTTGCAGGCGGGGCAGTTGTATGACATGCGGACGCCGACGCTCGAAACC